>JAAKFB010000082.1 GCA_011065235.1 Chlamydiota bacterium
CGTATACGTTCATTGGACTCCTTTTAGTGCCCATTGCCACCGAAATCGTACAGTTTTTTGCAATCGAGTGGGAACTCTTGCTCTATTTGCGCTTTCTACCTCTCGTCTTTTTCGGAGCTCTTTTGGCTCGATTGTTTTTCTTGCGGATGACACTTTCAATCGCTCTTAGAAAGTTGAAAGGATTTCTGCAAAACCCCAAAAAAAATTGGGCTGTTGCCCTGCGTCTTAAAGATCGAGAGATCTTTCAATTTGCATACCATCCGCAAGAGCGCCTGCGCGCTTTTTTGAAAGAGCAAAAAGAGCTCCGTTGGGACCTTCTCAAAGAAAATTACTTCAAAAAAATATAAAGACGCAGTAAAGTTTTTCTTTTCTCTTTAAGGCAGGAGGTAGGGCCATGGTTGAAATTCGAAAGATTCCTGAAACTACGATACCCGCCACTTTGCCCCCACCAAAACCCCCAATAGCTGGCACTTCGTATCCTTTTTCTCAAGACGTGCTTGTTTCCATGGGGAAAACAGTAGGATTCGGATTGTTTCGATGTTTAAGGTTCGTTGCCATTAGCTCGGCGTCCTGGATGGTTAAATTTTTTGGCCCCGAAGCTTTTCTGGATCCCAAAAAGCTCTCTGAAACTTTTGAGGACGATCCTTTCAAAGTGCTCGATAGGCTTCTATATCTATTTGACCGCAGTCCCGATGTCTGTGAAAAAATCTTGCTCAAATTAGCAAAAGACTGGAAAGAAAATTTGCTCTACGAAGAGAGTAAACCACAAAAGCGTATGGCTTTGGTCTCTAGATTAGATCAGCTTTTCGAAGACCTAATTTTGACCAAAGCACAAAGAGAGTTTAAGGAAAAAATATGCATGGAGGAATTGACGATTGAAGAAGAATCTGTGACACGGGATCAAGATTGGAATGCACGTAAATCCCCGAGTCCCGAAGCAAAAAAAGCGCGGAAGCTATTTCTAGAACTTCAAAATCTACAAAAAATGAAGAATGACCTCTGGGATACGTGTTATGCACAGTATATTTTAGCCGATTGGAATCTCTTTAAAGACCTAAAGCTTGAGTGCAAAGAGGAGCATCTTGAAAAAGAAGAACACATCAGTTTTGGCCACTTCATTGAGCGAATAATGAAGGTGCGTGATCCACGTGTTCTTCAACAAAATGACATTTTCAATGATTGGGTCTCATTCTTAAAAACGGCTTTCAAAAAACTGACGCATGATGAAAAGCAGCTACTCAGTGAATATCCTAGCATCAAAAGACTCATCGAAAAATCCCAAAGGATTTTGGGCGATGAGACAAAAGTCAACCGCTTGCAGATCTTAATCAGTAAGCTTGTTGCCGTTTACTATCCTTCGGGAAAAAGCAGCCCTCAGAGAGAGAGATCTTTCTCTGATGGGAAGAGGGTATGAGGAGCTCTTTTCGATACTTAGTTATCGTCCGTCTTGCGCAGGGGATCCCCAATTCTTGAATTTTCATCGCCAGTAATTGATCAGACAGCGGTTGTTGTTTGTTTTCTTTAGCAATGAGCTTTTTTAGCAGCTCCTTTGCAGAAGCAAGGGAGATAGTACGTCCGTCTTTCATGGTGATTTTACGTGGGAAAAATGTCTTCATCGGAATCAACCCATGTCTACAGAGAAGATATTTTTCAGAAAGAGCACGTGAGATGGTAGAGGGATTCATTTGAAGATCCTCTGCGGTCTCTTTGAGGTTAATTGGATGTACTATCGACTCTCTTCCAGAAAAATATCCGGGCTGTTTCACGATGAGATAATGGGTGATTTGCTGCAAAATGTGATTTCTGCGCGTGAGAATTCTATAGAGCCATTTTCCTTCAGCGGTCTTTTGGCGGATATAGGAGGGAGCTATATTTTCAGAATAGGTTGAGGAAAGATGAAAATCGGGAACCCCTTCTTCACTGATTGTCACATTGAATTTTCCACCGCTCTCTTCGACGATCACATCGGCGCGAATCGATTGGATTGGATGGTGAGAAAAAGAAGACCCTGGAGCAAAATGTAAAGAGGAGAGCGCTTCTTTCGTTGCTTGGTCGAGTGATAAGCTTCCTTGCACCAAGTCTTCGAATTGATTGTGGACGATCTGGTAGGCATGGTGGGTTTTAAGTCCTTTTATTTCGAGTTGGATAAGGAAAGATTCACGCAGAGTTGTGGCTCCAATTCCCGGTGGATCAAAATCTTGGATTTTTTTTAGTACTTTTTTGAGCATCCGTATAGGAGAGCCGAGGTCTTTTAGAGGAGAAGATAAAAATCCCTGTTCATTGAAATTGCCAATCAGAGTTTCTGCAAGGAGTATTTCTTCTTCTGTAAAGCCAGAAATGTGTGCTTGTTGCATCAAATGTTCATAGAGAGAAGGAAGTTTTTCCATCTGATCAAAATGAATCGGATTTGGGGAGGATTCCTGCAATTTCTCGAGAATAGGATTGGCATCGATCTGGTTCTCTACCCATTGACTCAGCTCTAAAATAGGGAGTTTTAACACCAAAAATGCCTGCTGCATTGCCAAGGTTGCGAGTAGCTTTTGATGCTGCTTGGTGGCAAGGGACTGGTGGAGATCGATCTCATGCATAGACCCCATCATAGAAATTTCTGATCAAACTTGAAGTGTTTTTATTGTTTGTAGTATAAATTTACCCTAATGGCACAAAATCCCATTGGTAAATTATGAAGATCGTTAGTCTTATCGCCTTGATGATGTGCATGTTTTCTACATGTAGTCGTGGTGGGGATCCCTGCAATAAAAAAGTCTATTTGACCGTCGTTGCAAGGGATAGCAAAGCTCACCTATTGCCGAAATTTTTCAAATGCATCGATAATCTCAACTACAATAAGAAATTAATCGATGTTCAGATCATTTGTGGGAACAATTTTGACAATTCTTTTGAAATCATCCAAGACTGGCAGAATAACCATAAAAAGAAATATCACCAAATCCAGATAGACCTCTTGTCGTCTTCCAATCCAGAGGGAGAACCATTCTCTATCGATCGCAAATTCAAGCAGATGAGAAATGAGAGTCTAAAGCAGGCCAAAGAAAGCAATTGCGAGTATTATTTCGTCTTAGACGCAAATAATTTTGTTGCTCCATGGACACTAAAAACTCTCATTGAGAAAGACAAGCCGATCATTGCTCCATTATTGCTGGCTATCCCTGAATTTTACGATGTTTACTCCAATTTTTTTGGAGATGTGGCTGAAAATGGATATTATCAAGACCATCCCAATTATTGGTTGATTTTGAATCAAGTGAAAGTGGGAACATTTGAAGTTCCTCTCGTTCATTGCGCCTATTTGATTCAGAAAGAATACCTCGATCAGCTGACTTATCAAGATGAAACGGGTGATTACGAGTTCATCGTGTTTGCACGCTCTGCGAGAAATCACCATATAGACCAATATATTTGCAATGAGACAGACTTTGGGGTTCTTGTCCACTTTCATCAAGAGTTATCTCTTAAAGAACAACAAGACCGACTAGAAGCCATTTTAACCATGCCATCCTTATGAAGTTTAGAGACTATCTGCAAACTCATTTCACCAGGAATGGGATCAATTTTTTTGCCTTGGAAGTCCTTCTTCGACCTACACGAGCTCATCAGAGCTCGTTCTGGTCTCCAAAAGAGCCTCCAAGGCAAAAATCTTTGCTCCCTCTGGCAAAAGCACTTTGCAGACAGTCTCTTATCTATGCAATTCTTTTACTCATTTTTATGACCTCTTGTGTGTCATCAACGCATCAATCAAAAGAAAAGACAGTACTACTGGCCATCTTGGCTCGAAACAAAGCCCATACTCTACCGCGTTATTTACGGTGTATTGAGAATCTCGATTACGATAAAGGGGCGATCGCTATCTACATCAATACAAATAACAACAAAGACGAAACAGAGGAAATTCTAAAGCTTTGGATTGAGAGGAATCGGCATCTTTACAAAGAGGTGATTTACGAAAATCACAATATAGCCGAGTTGACTGAAACGAATCCTCACGAATGGGACTCCAAAAGATTTAGCGTTTTGGGTAAAATTCGCAATAAAAGCATGCAAAAAGCAATCGAGCATGAATGTGATTATTATTTTGTGGTAGATTGCGATAATTTCATTGCTCCGATGACTTTGAAAACCTTAGTCGAAAAAGACAAACCTATCATTGCCCCCATTTTGCGATCCATTCCTGAAAAATCAGATTCTTATAGTAATTATTTCTGCGATTATACAGAAGATGGTTATTACAAAACACATCATGACTACCCATATATTTTGTATCGTCTGTATATTGGCTGTTTTAAAGTTCCAGTGGTTCATTGTACTTATCTCATCAAATCAGAATATCTCGATCAGCTCAATTATCAAGATGGAACATATGATTTTGAATTTGTTATTTTTTCTAGAGGAGCAAGGGAAAAAAACATTGATCAATACATCTGTAATGAGAGGGAATTTGGGGTACAAGTGCATTTTCTAGAAAATTTAACTTTGGAAGAAGAAGCTAGAGTTCTTCAACCCTTCTTAAGCATTCCATGAAGTGGTCGATCCTAGCCTTATTGCTGATTTTTCTATCTAGCGGCCAATGTATACACCTTCCAGTTCAACAATTGTTTTTTGACGGCGTCGGCTATTCCTCAAATGAGTCCTCTTCTCGTCTGGCCGTGTCTATGAACACGGCTCTTCCTCTTAAGAGAACAAATTTGAGGGCCTCCTGGCCAAAATTCCAATTTTTGAACTGGAAGGTGTATAGCTCGAATTTGTCCAATGAAAAAAGCGTTTTTGTTGCGATCTTAGCCCGGGATAAAGCACATCTTTTGCCTCGCTATCTCAGGTGTCTAGAAAATCAAGATTACAATAAAGAACTAATCACAATTTATATCAATACGAATAACAATAGCGATCAAACAGAAGAAATTCTCAAGCAATGGATCAGTGAGAATCGGGGACGTTATCACGAGATTATTTTTGACTCTCATGAAATTTTGAATATGCCCGAATCTATGCCTCATCAATGGTCTGCAGAGAGATTTTCCATCCTTGGTCAAATTCGGAATCAAAGCCTAAAAGTGGCGATTGAATCTGACTGTGATTATTACTTTGTTATCGATTGCGACAATCTCATAGCCCCACTTACTCTCAAAACGTTAGTTGAGAAAGACAAGCCGATTATTGCTCCGATTTTGCGTAACATTCCAAAACCAAGAGATTTATACAGCAACTTTTTTTATGCGGTTGATGAAAATGGCTATTATCTTGACCATCCCGTTTTTTGGCAGATTTTTTATCGAATGAAAAAAGGGACATTTCAAGTTCCCCTTGTCCATTGCACCTATTTGATAAAAAAGGAATATTTGCCTCATTTGACATATCTAGACGGAACAAGCGATTATGAATTCATCATTTTTTCTCGCAGCGCGCGAAACCATGAAGTGGATCAATTTATCTGCAATGAAGAGGAATTTGGTGTACAATTTGCTGGAGATAACATTTCCTTAGAAGATGAAATCAGAAAATTTAGACCATTTTTGGCAATCCCCTAATGTAAAGCGGCTTTACAAATGTGCAGTCATTCCTTGCATTGGCCTAGGAGATGGGCTCATTGCGTCCGTTCTTTCGCATAATCTCGCTGGGGCGGGTCATCAGGTAGATACCTATCATCCTCTAATGGGACATTTGGAAGCATTCTTTCCAAAGCTTTCCTTCTTGCCTCGTCCTAAAGAAGCAGATTTTTTAAAGTCCTATGACCACGTTTTTTTCATTTATGAAAAACTCCCATGGATGCAGGCACTGCTAGACCAATATCCTGAGAAAACAACAATTCTTAACCCCATTGCCACTCCGAATCGAGACTATCTCTATTGGGAGCAAGGGCGTTTTGATGGGAACCTCCCGTTTGTTGATAATTTGGTGACCTTTTGTCGAGAGCGTTTGGGCATTGAAAATGCAGACAAAGATAATGGGATTCAGATTCCTCCTTCTGTGGAGAGAAAGAAATATCCACAAAGGGTGGTTTTACACCCCACAAGCTCGCGTGCTGGGAAAAACTGGAGCAAGGACAAATTTATTCGCTTGGCTCATAAGCTCAAAAAATCAGGTTTTGAGCCCATATTCATTTTAACAGATAAAGAAAAACAGGACTGGCCTGAAATTGAGGCTCCCCAGTTTGAAAATTTGGCCGAGGTCGCGAAATTTGTCGCCGAATCGGGGTGGATGATTGGAAATGATTCGGGAATTGGTCATCTGGCATCATGTATGGGAATACCAACACTCACCATCTGTCGTTCTTCATTATCTGCCAATTTTTGGCGTCCCGCATGGGAAAAAGGAACAGTCGTCATTCCCCCGAGCTGGATCCCCAATCTGAAAGGGATGCGCTGGAGAGATAAAAAATGGCAACATTTTGTGCCGGTCACATCGGTATATCGAAAATTTTCACAGCTTTGCGAGCTTAGCGTACTTGGCAACTAAGCTCCGAGTGTCATTGCCTTCAGCAAATAGAACATCATAGGTGAGCCCCAAAGAAGTCTGGTAGGCCTTTTGCACGATTCCTTTGCCAAAATCTTTGTGGTAGACAGAATCACCGGGTTGAAAAGCTGTAGAAGCCTCTTCAAATTCGTAGGGAGAGAACATTTCTTTATGGTGCTTCTTGAGATATTCTTCTGGGATTTCCGACAAGAAACGGGATGGACGCATGGGGCGCAGTGTCCCCCACAAGTACCGGGTGCGCGCTGCTGTCAAATAGAGATAATCGCGTGCGCGCGTCATCCCCACGTAGCAAAGACGCCGCTCTTCTTCGAGGGATTCAAAATCGCCTAGAGAGTTTGCATGGGGAAATAGCTCTTCTTCCATTCCCACTAAAAATGTCACATCGAACTCCAGCCCTTTTCCATTGTGAAGCGTCATCAAGCGGAGACAATCTGCCTCATGTGTTTGATCAGGACTCCCTTTGAGGAGAAGCTCTTCAAGAAAACCAAAGAGAGTTCCCTCTTCATTTTCCTCTTGCCACTCAACGGCCTTAGAAATGAGTTCTTCAAGATTTTGCTCCCGGTCTTGCATAGTTTCGGGATCTTCCTTGAGCAAGTCTCGATATCCTGTCCGTTCAATCGTCTCCTCGATCATCTCGTGAATGGGAGCTGAATTGTGAATGAGATGGCGGACAGCTTGAATCGCTCCCACATATTGCTTCAATCCATGCAGTTGGCGTTGAGAAAGTTTAATCGGAATTGTTCCAGCGAGGATTTCAGCGCACGTATGGATTAGGTCCTCATGTGTCGCTTGACGAATTTTTGCTTGAGTTGCTGGTCCAATTCCCCGTTTAGGGAGATTGATCGTCCGCGAAAATGCAAGAAAATCTGCTCCCTCACTGGCAATCCTTAGGAAAGCGAGCATATCTTTAATCTCGCGGCGCATATAAAAAGAGACCCCACCCACAATGATGTAGGGGATATTTTCTTTGAGTAGAGCATCCTCAAAGGCGCGAGACTGAAAG
>JAAKFB010000083.1 GCA_011065235.1 Chlamydiota bacterium
GACCAGGTAGTATGTAATACTGATAACACAACTGCTGTTATGTTCACAACGAACACCACAGGCGGAACAGCTACTTACACATGGGTAAATGATACCCCGGGCATCGGTCTTGCAGCAAGTGGTAGTGGTAACATCGCTGCCTTTGCAGCTGTTAATGCAGGCACCTCACCTGTAGTTGCAACGATCACTGTAACGCCACACTTTGAAAATGGAGCTATAACATGTGATGGCCCGACAGAGCAGTTCACCATCACGGTTAATCCAACAGCCAATGTCACGGCCATAGCGCTTAGAAAAAAAACTCGCCACGGAAAGCCCATTAAACGCCTTCCATTTTTTGGCAACAGTGACTGCATAAAAAAGTAGACCGATTAAAAAAACGAGAGGGAGAAAAAGGGCCCGTTTTCCTGCGAGATATCCCATAGAGGAAAACGCAATGAGCGTTGCAGTGTTGAATTCCGTCATCACAAGCGTTGCGGTGAGCGCAAACAGCGACGTTTTCCGATCGGCAACCCAGTAAGATGCCGTTTTCTTCACACGCATTCCGAAAAAAAGAAGACAGAACAAAAACACCAAAGCAACAGCAATATCCATGGGTTCATCTTGCCTCAATTGTGCAAAAAATGTAAACTGCGCCTCTATGATTCGTCCAGTTTCCGCTCAAAAAACTGCATGCACGCTCTCAAAAACTGCACTTTGCCATACACCTAAACCCGATTTTTCCTCTTCACTCTGCTCAATGAAATGCCCAAACCCCTTCACGTGGATTTGGAACTTTTTGAAATGGCTCTTTTGCTATCATTCGCCCGTTGTCGTCGACCCCACTTTTGAAATCAATCCTGCATCTCTACCGCGAAATGATCCCTTCCGCAAGTTCGTCTTTTCCTCAGACTGTACGATCCGTTCTAAAAAGGCTTTTGATATTGCCTCCAAGCTATTTCGTATCCTTGGAACAACCCACTATGCCTCTTGGATCTCTCAGAATTTTTCACTAACGAGTCAGGAAAAAGAGCTCATTCGTTATCCCCTTCATCCTCTAGAATTTCTCTATTTTGTTCTTTGCAACAAAACCAAAACCGCTGAAATGATCCATTTCAGGCAGCAGTCTGCGAATGGTCGCTGGATCTTGAAAATCAAAACAGGGCGCTCTCCCTGGGAACAGTTCATCGAGAGGCAAGCTGATCATTTTGCAGAGCAAGAGAGTAAAATCGCCCCCATGATCCCCGGATTCTGTAAAGCCCTTGGCTTCAATGAAAAAGAGCTAAGCCTCTTAGTTTCACAGAGAAAATGGAGTGAATTCCTCACCACCGTTTTTGAGAATAGAAAAAAGTATTTCAGTATCTAATACTTATAAACAGATCTCATCTTTTAATTACTATTAAATAAAAAGCACCAATATAATAAAAATAAAGGGGGATGACTATGAATCTATTCACTGCACTCAATGCGCTATTACTACTGGCAGCTCCTGTTAACACTGAAGAAGTCGAATTTAAGCCTGTTGATTTTCGCGTTCAAGTCTATCCATACGGCGGGTACTACTCCTATCCCCCTTATTGCCCTCCGGGATATTCCTATGGTTACGGGCGTAGAGGATTTTCGTTCTACTACGGTCCCGGATACGGATATGGAAGAAGATGCTACCCAAGCTACGGTTATGGGCGCCGCTACAACTATGGCCCCCGTTTTTACTACCGTGGAGGGGGAAAACGCCATCACGGACGTCGCCATCATCGTAGACGATAAATTCTAAAGTTCCTATTGTGAGAGAATGGCAAAATTCAAGGTTGATCCCTCTCACGCGTTTTTGGAACGCCCTGCGCATCCACTAGAACCATTCTTCAATCCCAAAAGCGTCGCAATCATTGGAGCCACCACCACGCCCCATACTGTTGGCAACACCCTGACAAATAACCTCATCGTCGGCAAATTCCCCGGCAAACGCTACCCGGTCAATCCTAAATACGACACCTTATTTGACCTGAAGTGCTTTCCCTCAATAGACGCGATCCCAGAACAAGTAGATCTCGCCGTCATCATCACCCCTGCAAAAACCGTCCCCAACATCATCACACAATGCGTAGCAAAAGGGGTACGTGGAGCCATCATCATCTCAGCCGGTTTTAAAGAGCTCGGCCCTGAAGGGCTTGCCCTTGAAACGGAAGTCTTGCGCATTGCCAGGCAGGGAAACTTACGCCTCGTCGGTCCCAATTGCCTAGGGATCATGAACCCGCAAGCCAACTTCAACGCCACCTTTGCAGCTTCGATGGCCCTCAAAGGCAAAGTCGCCTTCGTCAGCCAGTCTGGGGCTATGTGTACAGCCGTCTTAGACTGGAGCCTCAAGCAGAAGATCGGCTTTAGCGCCTTCGTCTCCATCGGCTCCATGGCAGATGTCAACTGGGGCGATCTGATCGACTATTTGGGAAACGATCCCAATACCAACAGCATTTTGATGTACATGGAGAGCATTGGAAACGCCAAAAACTTCCTATCGGCTGCCCGCGAGGTCGTGCTCAACAAGCCCATCATCGTGATCAAGGCAGGACGGACAGAGGCCGCTGCCAAGGCTGCCGCCTCTCATACAGGTTCACTTGCAGGAAGCGATGAAGTCTTCGACTCAGCCATGCGCCGCGTCGGAGTTCTTCGTGTCGATGAGATCGGCGATCTATTTGACATGGCCGAAGTGCTTGCCAAGCAACCCAATCCCAAAGGCCCCCACCTCGCTATTTTAACCAATGCTGGAGGCCCTGCAGTCCTAGCAACCGACTCTGCAGCCCGCTACGGTGCAAAAATCGCAGAACTAGCCCCAGAAACGATCGAAGCTCTCAACCAATTCCTACCTCCCGCTTGGAGCCATTCCAATCCCGTCGATCTCCTTGGGGATGCGGGACCCGATCGCTATGCCAAAGCCATTGAAATCGTCGCCAAAGACCCAAATACCGATGGAATCCTCACCATTCTCTCTCCTCAAGACATGACCGATGAGACTGGAACGGCCGAATGCCTCGTCCCTTACGCGCAAATCCCCAATAAACCTCTTCTCACGAGTTGGATGGGTGGAGAAGTCATCGAAAAGGGCAATGCCATCTTAAGCGAGGCCAATATCCCCACCTTTGACTATCCCGATAGCGCGAGTAAAACCTTTGCCGCCATGTGGCGTCAGAGCTACGCCCTACAAGCGCTCTATGAGACACCAGAAGTGCGTGAAGATCTCACCGGCTTCGAAACACGCACCGAAAAAACCGAAGCCATCATCCAAAAAGCGCTCAAAGAAGGCAGGGAACTCCTCACTGAAGAAGAGTCTAAACAAATCCTCGCAGCTTACGCGATCCCGATTGTCCAAACCCTCATCGCCACGACCCCCGACGAAGCCGTCCAAGCTGCCGAAAAAATCGGCTATCCGACCGTTCTCAAACTCCATTCCGAGACCATCACCCACAAGAGCGATGTTGGAGGCGTCTTGCTCAACCTCAAAGACAGCGATGCCGTCCGCTCCGGCTTTGAGCAAATCAAAAAATCAGTCTCTGAAAAAGCAAGCATAGATGATTTCCTTGGCGTCACTGTACAAAAAATGATCCGCTTAGAAGGCTATGAGATCATCCTTGGAAGCTCCATGGATGCCCAATTCGGTCCCGTCTTGCTATTTGGAACAGGTGGGCAACTCGTCGAAGTTTACAAAGACCGAGCCCTTGGACTTCCCCCGCTCAATGCCACCCTTGCAAAACGGCTCATGAGCCAAACCAAAATCTACGAAGCGCTCAAAGGAGTGCGCGGCAAAGCCGCTATCGATTTTGTCAAACTCGAGCAGATTCTCATCTCCTTTTCGGAACTCATTGTCTCGCATCCCCACATTGCCGAATGTGACATCAATCCCCTTCTCGCCTCATCTGATGGGCTCATCGCACTCGATGCCCGCATCATCCTCTCCAAAGAACCCACTGCGAAGCCCGTGATCCGCCCCTATCCCAGTCAGTACATCTCTCAGTGCACCCTTTCTGACGGACAAACCCTCACCCTCCGGCCCGTCCGTGCCGAGGACGAGCCCCTCCTCATCGCCTTTCACAAAGAACTTTCCGAAGCCACCATCCGCGCCCGTTATTTTGAAGAGATGACCTTTGAAGAGAGGACCTCTCATCAGCGACTTATCCGCATTTGCCACACCGATTACGACCGCGAGATCCTCCTTCTCGCCATCAAAGACGAAAGAATACTCGGCATCGTTCGCCTCTCCAAGCTTCCCCTTTCCACTACAGCCGGCATCAAACTCCTCATCATTGACAAGATGCACAAAAAAGGGCTTGGCACAAAACTATTAGATACAATCCTCGACATTGCAAAGCGTGAAAAGCTCACCTCGCTCCACGTTCAAACGCTCAAAGACAACGAGGCGATGAAAAAAATGCTTACCCGAGTGCAGTTCACCCTCACACCGAGCGAAAAAAATCCCGAGATCATCAACGCCGCTTTATCGATTTCGCAATAAACCGAATTGTAGACGTAGTTGCCCATTCAATACCTTGAGCAGAATACTTTCCGACAGTTACGTGAAGTGCAATCAGTCCCCCTACGTAAATCCAGGAAATTACTCCTCCCACCGGAAGTGCTAAAGCATGCTTTAGCGCAAGTTCAGAGAATTCACCTGGATTCTCTAAAGAACGCTTATACAATATTGCGATCACGGCCCCTAATCCGGCAGACTTTGCGTAGCTATATCCGATTTTTTTATGCCCGAATATTCCGAACAATCCCCCTACAATCGTAGCCCCATTTGCCCCTTCACTTGAAGCGAAGATCGTGTTAATGAATGCACAAATGAATGTTGTTGTTTGGAAATAATTGGTGGAGAGACCCGTTTTGACTGCGAGACATTGAAAACTTAGAGAGAAGAAGTGGGAATACAATCCTGCATTCCCCATGAATGTAACCGCAGAGATCCCAATAGCAGCTGTGGCGATCCCTACAGTTTTACCAATTGTAGGAGCATTATTTTCTAAAAACTGTCCGAAATTAGCCGATTCGGAAGGATTAAATAAGGAATTGAGAACCCTCATAATGCCCCCTAATTTGGCATAGCACTGGATAAAAAAGCAATTGCAATATAAGCCTTTTTTCCCATAAAATGTGCTTCTCTGGAAGAGTGGCAGAGTGGCCGATTGCGTCTGTCTTGAAAACAGAAGTCCTGCAAGGGACCGTGGGTTCGAATCCTACCTCTTCCGAAAACAAACCGCCTCTCGGCGGTTTTTTTTTCGGAAGAGAGCAAGCCAACAGTTTGGCTTGCGGGTAGGATTCGAAGCCGGAGGGCCTATCCGCAAGGACGCCCCGGAGGCCGGCCCCGGAGTGACGAGACACGGTAGTGCCCGCCGAGGGGCGAACCGTCTACCTAAGTGTTCACTCGAACAAATCCCGGGCTTTTTTCTCCGCCTCTCGGCGGTTTTTTTTTCGGAAGAGAGCAAGCCAACAGTTTCACTCGCGGGTAGGATGGACTTCGAGCTAAAGCTCTTCGCCCCTTCGGGGTGCTCTCTTACGAGAGCATCTTGTCCGCTGCGCTTCCAATCGAAAGGCTGAGGCCTATCTGAGCGGAGCGGAGATGACGAAGCCCCGGCCCCGGAGTGACGAGAGACGAAAAAATCCCGACATCATCAATGCGACTTTGTCGCTTTAATTACAGAAGAGGCTGCACATTCAACAGCAACGGCTGAACACTTTCCAATAATTGTAAAGAGTGAAATTATTCCACCATAGACAGCCCACGAACCTATAAAAATTACGGGAACGATTGTAGCAACTACTATTGAAGGTCCAGAAGGTTTGCTCACTGCTGGGTTTTCTGAGAAAAAAGTGTCGTACATCATTCCAATTGCTATCGCAAGCCCTGCAGACCGAGCATAGGTGTATCCGAGTTTTGAGTGACCCAATGCACCGAGCAACCCTCCTGCAACCACACTCCCATTTATCGCTCCAGATGGAGAAATGATCGTGTTAACAAGTGCACAAATGAATGTCGTTGATTGAAAATAATTAATGGAAAGACCCGTTTGGATTGCGAGACATTGAAAGCCTCGCGATAAGCTGTGGGAATAACCCCCCCCAGATGCAATTGCAAGAATTCCAAGAGCACCTGTAACAACTCCTATAATTTTACTTGCCGGAGGACTTCTTTCAGCAAGCTTCCCGACATTAAGCTCATAATTTTGAAACAACGAATTGACAACTCTCATAACGCCTTCTAGTTAGGCACGAAATGGGATAAAAAAGCAATTGCAATTGCAATATAAGCCTTTTTCCCCATAAAATGTGCTTCTCTGAAAGAGTGGCAGAGTGGCCGATTGCCTCGGTCTTGAAAACAGAAGTCCTGCAAGGGACCGTGGGTTCGAATCCTACCTCTTCCGAAAACAAACCGCCTCTCGGCGGTTTTTTTTCGGAAGAGGTAGGATTCGAAGCCGGAGGGCCTGTCCGTCAGGACGCCCGGAGGCCGGCCCCGGAGTGACGGGACACGGTAGTGCCCGCCGAGGGGCGAACCGTCTCCTTAAGTATTCACTCGAACAAATCCCGGGCTTTTTTCTCCGCCTCCTGTTCATACGAACGAGGCTCCTTCACTTTTTCATAAGCTTCGCTGTAGGGTTCTTCTAGAACAGTTTGATCAGGGCGAAGATCATTATATACAACCATATAATAAAGTTTTTCTCTGGAGCTCATCACAAGGCTGATACTTTCTTCTCGTGGAAAATTTTTTAAGTCTTCTTTGCAAAAACAAATCATGATGCCCACTCTTTTATTTGTAAAAGGAAACTCTTCTAAATGGGGGCGGATTTTTTTATGGGAATTGATCATCTCACAAAAACGCTCAACACAGTCGATTTCAAGCTTTCTGGCTTCTTCGATAGATTTTTTTTCATAACAAAAAAAATCTAAGGAAATTTCCTTTATATTTCCTGCCAGTGATCCACCTATATCACAACAAACAAACCCATATTCTTCCTGCATTTCACTTGTAAATTTTTTAGTAATGCGTCTGAGATGAGTAAAATAATCATTTTCTCTTTTCACTATGCACCAAGCTGAACCAATCAAGACAGCCGTCAAAACAAGAATGAGCTTAGCGTGCCTTCTTATAAAAACCCCTTTCCCATTGAAAACTACTGCTCATCTATCAAAGTCTCTTCACTTTTTCGCATGCTTCGCTAAAGGTTTCTTCTAGAACAGTTTGATCTGGGCGATGATCATTAAATTCGACTTCGTAAAATATTTTTTCTCTACAGCTCATTACAAGGCTTATACTTTCTTCAGGCGGAAAGCGTTTTAAATCTTCTTTGCAAAAACAAATCATCCTCCCCACTCTTTCACTTGTAAAAGGAAATTCCTCTAAATGCGGACGGATTTTTTTATGGGAATTGATTATCTCACAAAAACGCTCAACACAATCGACTTCAAGCTTTCTTGCTTCTTCGATCG
>JAAKFB010000084.1 GCA_011065235.1 Chlamydiota bacterium
AGGCGGTTGTAATTGTAGAGGGTGATGTCTTCGAATCCCTTTGCCATGATGGGGGCAGAGAGCTGCTGAAAGCGCATCAAAAAGTCGCGCAATGCGGGAGTGTCCCGCTTCAGAGTGAAGATCTCTTCGAGGTAATCAAAGACGCGGGATCCGAGCTCGCGATTCTCCCTACGCGCTTTAGAAAACGCTTCCTCGAGATAGGGAATATCTCGCTTAGGGATCGATCCCCTCGGGCGGATGTAAGAGCGATAGACGGGAAAGGCCGCGAGAAGTTTGTAGACACCGAGGACGAGATCTCCTCTGGTCAGGTCTTGATGAAGAGGGATTTTGGAGGCTAGGTTTTTCACATCCCCTGCCATTTCTGTGACCATGTAGAACTTCTTTTTCTCCAAGAGAAGCTGCTCGAAGTCGATTTCTTTGCCAATGAAGCGGCTGTAAACCTTGGTCAGTTTGTCTGAAGGCTTCACAAAGAGCCCAGTGAGCATGTTGAGATACTCATAGCCCACGGTTCCTTCGACTTGCCAGCTGGGAGGCAGCTCTTCTCCCCAGCCGAGGATTTTTTCGACGACGATAAGCCCTTTGTGCTTTTTTCGGAGCTCATCGAAATAGCTTTTCGGATCATAGAGTCCATCGGGATGATCGACTCGCAAGCCATCGATTTTTCCTTTTTTGAGAAGCTCAAAAATCCACTTGTGGTGCGCTTCTAGAACCTTTTTGTCTTCAATGCGCACTCCGACAAGTTCATTGATGTTGAAAAAACGGCGATAACTCGGTTCTTGCGCAAAGCTCAGCCAATGAACGAGACGATAGTGCTCCGTGTTAAATGGAAAATACTGGTCTCCATATTGGTAGAAGCGCTTCTTCCCTTTTTTGACGGTTTTGATCGATGCTTCTTCAAATGGAACGCCAAGAAGTGCGATGTTAATTTTGTCTCCATTCCAGTAGATATCGAAAAAGGAGGCGTATTTGGAATCTTTGCCATGTTCTAGCACATCCTGCCACCAGCGGTTGTCTCCCTTGATTCCCATGTGATTGGGAACGATATCCGCAATGTGAAAGAGTTTGAGCTCTTTGAGCCTTTTGCAGAAGGTGTCAAAGTCCTTGGGTGTCGCCACTTGGGGATTGAGACGCGTTGGATCGACGATATCGTAACCATGAGGGCTGTAGGCAGCAAAATAGGGCGAACAATAAACCCCTTCCACCCCGAGCTCTTTGAGATAGGGAAGGAGCTTTGTCGCGTCTTTGAGGGTGAACGCTTCGTTTAATTGCAGGCGATAGACAGATGAGGGGACTTTTTTCATCGTTTTCCCTTATCCACCATTTGACGGATTAGTTTGGTAAAGCTTTTTGCTAGCAAGAGCTCTTCCACATAGAGGTGCATCCTCCATTCCCATTGATTATCTGGCTTTGCCGGGTCATTAATCCTCACAAAACTAGGATCGGGAAATTTCAGAGCATCGCTCATTGCTAAAAGATCTTGGAGCAAGAAAATCGCAAATCGGGCTTTTGAATTGAGATGCATTTGGATGATTTGTCGGGCAAGGGTCTCTGAGAGCTGTTTGGGAGGGGTGCCCGAATGTTTGAGAATCGTGTGGTAATAGCGCATCGTGCTCTCCTCATCCTCTTCCCACCACTCGCGCAAAGTGGCCGTGTCGTGGTTAGACGGGGTGCAGACGCACATTTCTGGAAAATCTTGGGGGTCTTCATATTCGAGCTCAAAGCTTTTTGGCATCCGCTGGACATAGAGATTGAGCATTTTCAGCTCTTTCAATACCTCACCCACGCATTTGGGGATGACACCGATGTCCTCGGCACAGATGAGCATGGAGGTGTGGTTTTGCATGAATTTGAGTTTTTCAATCCCCTTCTTCCTCCAAAGTGCTTCTTGCCGCTCGAGATAATAATGGTCAAACAGCTGCAAAACGCTGTCTTGCATTTCTTTGCCAAGTGCTTGGAACGTTTCGGTGCTTTTGAGATCGATGCGGGGGTGATAACTCCCCTCACGCTTGAAAAAGAGACGGTTTTCAATTTGCGTATAGAGCTTATCGCGCTGCTTAGGATCCTTGATTTTGGCCTTGACCTTGCGCTGCGTCTCCAACCCTTTTGGCAAAGGAGCTCCGAAGGGTTCGGTAAGTCCCACTTTTGCCAACTCTTCTTTTGTGTAGCCCTCGGCGGGGAAAAAATTCCCCATGAGCCCACGAACCTCTTCGATCGGCACTTCCCACAAACGGAAATAACCCAGCACGTGATCGAGACGTACAGCATCAAAATACTGCTCCATCCATTTAAGCCTGGATTTCAACCAGAAAAAACCCTCTTCTTTGATCTCGTCCCAATCATAGGGTGGAAAGCCCCAGTTTTGCCCTAGGTTGTTGTAGAAATCGGGAGGGGCTCCCATCGATTTGCCCCAACGGAAATATTCAAAAAAGCGCCATGCTTCCACACTGTGGGGATGAACCCCCATCGGAAAGTCCCCTTTTAGGAGAATTTTCTGCTTGTGTGCATGCGCCACCACCTCTCGCAGCTGTTTATCGAGGTGATATTGGACAAAGTAAAAAAACGTTACATCATATTTTTCACAGATGTCATCGACGAGAAGTTCGCTATATTTTGAAAACTGCCCCCATTTGCGAAAATCGCTTGTTTGGTGCATATCACGCATCGTGCAAAATGCAGCATAGGCTCTTAAATTGCTTTCATTCCTCTTGAAAAACTGCTCAAAGGCTTTTGTCCTGAGATCTTTTTCTCCGCGCATGATGAACAGCATTCTGAGGAGTTCTTTTTTGGCGAGATAGGTCCGTCCATAATCAAAATGAGGCAAATTGAGCTTTTTGACAAAAGGCTTAATGATTTCATCTTCAAGTTCAGGCGCTAAAGCCTGAATATTTAGATAGAGAGGATGCAAGGCAAATGCCGAGAGAATCGAGTAGGGATACCCATCTGATTTAGTCTCGGTCATTGAAGTGTCATTGATGGGCAAAATTTGGATGAGTTTGAGCCCGGCCTCTTTAGCCCAATCGATCAAGGGAATGAGATCGTAAAACTCCCCTACGCCCAGACTCTTTTTTGTGCGTAGAGAAAAGACCGGAATATTAACACCAGCTGTGCGTTTACCCATTTTTTCACTTTAGGCAATTAAATATTTAATTCAACTTGTCCTCTATCGCTATTTTGGGCGCGAGCGAGCGGAAAAGATACAAGAGTCTTGAGGAAGGGAAGATGTAAATGCACCTTTCCGACGAGAGAAGCAGAGTAGATTTTTCGCGCAGCTAGCCCATAGAAGGGATAGGGGGCAAATTGAATTATTTATACTCAGGATATTTTTTCGTGCCCGAGCCCGCGTGCGTGCCCGTGCCCGATTATGTTGGATAAACTGTCACATGGAAAGGTGTGAATTGATGGCTTTTTTGGTCTTTTAAATACAGAGTGAATTCATCGGAGTATTTCTCTTTGGGAACAAAGAGAATTCGATGGACCGTTGAATAAGGGATCAGTGGCTCTTCGGTGTCTTTGATCGACTTTGCATGGTAGTCACCCCTCATTTTGAGATGAGACTTGATTGTGAGAATTCCATCGATCGTTGCGGGAATCAAAAAAGGCCAAAACAAAAATCCCGCAACCTTGAACGCAATAGAGCGAGGAATTGCGCTTCGCGAGACATAGGATGCAACAGTATGAGGCGTGGCATTGGGAAGGTCTACCCACTGGTTCGACAAATAATAGCTGCGCGCAGTGTTATTTTGGATGGTCACCTGAACGGGCTGAAATCCCCTTTCAATGAGGTCTCGGCTCAAATATGTCTGACTCTCGCGAGCGCTATAAGCCTTTGCTTGGATAAACACCCCTTCTTGGGCAAAAGGCTCTGCCGTCGATCCAATGAATTGAGGAGGCTTGGGACGATGAGCTTCAAATTCTGTAATAAAGAAAAATACAGAAATAATAGTAATCCCACAAAAAATAGCTTTACAAGCGCTCTTAAATTGTTTTTTCATAATTAAAACATACAGAAGATGGAAATAAAAATAAATCATTGAATTCTTTTCTACTTATCAATTAAATTTAGGTCATGTGGAGATTTGTCATACGGGTTGTCATCTTAGGAGGAATTATTTTAGGGCTTGCCCATGTTCTTCCTGGTCTCGATGTTCCCAACTTCCCTGATGCGCTTCTCTTTGCACTCATTGTGGCGGTTCTAAATGCCACCATTACCCCCATTCTTATCGTCATCTCCTTCCCTATCACCGTGATGACCATAGGGTTATTTGCTGTGTTAATAAATGTCTTTATTTTTTGGGTCGCAAGCCTCATTTCATATGGGGTTCACATTACCGATTTTTGGGGAGCTTTTTGGGGAGGCATCATCGTTGCTTTTGCAAGTTTTTTCCTGAATCACTGGCTATCGGACAGAGGCCCTCCAAGAAGACGGCGCAGGCCCCCAGAAGATTAATCCCAAGTTGTTGTATTTTACCTCTAATAGTTATATAATACCCTCACATGTTTTCACCGGTAAGCCCAACTTTTTCTCTTCAGCTTCTCAACAATCCTCCCGGATTGAAGACATTCATGTCGGGGCAAAAACCCATTTCGGAGATCGAAAAACTTTCTAAAAACCCCAAATTCGCTCAAATCCCCAATGATAATGCTCCCTATTTTGGCCGTTGGCAAGTGGTATGGATCCTCGTTAAATTTCCTTTTGAAGCCAACTTTTTCGTCTTTTTGTCCGCCATCTCTTACCTATTAAACGCTCTCAACTGCTGCAAAAGCGCCCGCATAGTTAGCGTACTGTCTAGGCAGATGATACGCGATTTCGACCAACTCACCACCCAGTGGAACCGGCGCAAACCGATGCTAGCGCCTTCAATCAATTCCCACCAAACCCGCTCGTGGGATGTCTATCAATATAAGAGCTTCCCGATAAAAAATGTGAAAAATGATTTGATTTACTCTCTCACTGCTCAAGGTGGAATATTTCAAGGCGAAATGAAATTGGTGCACGTATTTCTCTACCCTTTTTTAAAGTCCCCCAGCAGATGGCAAGGTTGGGTCAAGTGGATCCCACTTCTTTCATCCATCTCAGAACTCCTCTGCAACTTGAATCACATTAAATTCATGCAAGAAGTCAATAAAGACTTGTTTGCTCCTCTTGAATTCTTGGATAGGGAACAAAAGAAAACAATGCAGGAATTTTCGGGATTGTATAAAAAAAACCCTTCTGCTGCTTTTGAATTTTTGAAAAAAAAAGGCCCCTCCGATCGCTTTGATATATTCCTTAATCAACTCGATCCCCATTTAAAAAACATACGCGCCAATCTAGACAAGCTAGACAATCCTAAAGACCTAAACTTATTCTTTCCCGGCGGGGTCTGCCGGGGGAGTTCGACATGGTTCGTCTATCTCTACTTGAAGACTCAGCCTCTCTTCAAAATTCCAGGTCAGCATGCTAGAGCTGTTGCCACGCAATTTAAATCGGGAGCACCTAGCCAAGCAGCCCTTTCTCAAGCACTCTATCGACCAGAAGTTCTACTAGACATCAAAAATATCGAGCAGAAAGACCACAAAATCTCCTGCCACGAGCTCGATTGCAACAAAGAAAGTGCTCGCGAAAAAATCCGCACCCTTTCTGAAGGGATCTATAGGGTTGGAGTCCATAAACATTCGATTGTCTATATCAAAATCAGCGATACGAAGGGATATGTCTGGGATCCCAACGATGGCCTTTTTCCGATGACCGGCGAAGAAATGTTCCAAATGGTCCGCAAAGATTATCACAAATCAGGCGACCCCGATTCTAAAATCAAATTCGAAAAATTCGAAAATCTTCAGCCTCAATCTGAGTGAAGCCCTCCAAGAAGACGGCGCAAGCCCCCAGAAGATTAATCACAAGTTGTTGTAATTTACCTCTAAAAATTGTATAACACTTTCGTATGTTTTCACCGGTAAGCCCAACTTTTTCTCATCATCTTCTCAACAATCCCCCCGGATTGAAGACATTCATGTCAGGGCAAAAATCGATTTCGGAGATTGAAAAGCTTTCTAAAAACCCCAAATTCACCAAAACCCAAAGCGATGACATCCCTTATTTCGGCCATTGGCAAGTGGCATGGATCAGCGTTAAACATCCTTTTGAAGCCATCTTTTCCGTCTTTTTGTCCGCCACCTCTTATCTATTAAACGCTCTCTATTTCTGCAAAAGCGCCCGCATAGTTAGCGTATTATCTAGGCAAATGACACGCGATTGGGACCAACTCTCCGACCATTGGAGACAGCGCAAGCCGATGCTAGCGCCCGCATTCAATGCCCACCAAACCCGCTCGTGGGATGTCTATCAATATGGGAGCATCCCGATAGAACATGTGAAAAATGATTTGATTTACGATCTCACTTTTCAAAGTGGCGTATTTCGAAAAAACGTGAAAGAGGCGATCAAAATTTTCTACACTCAACTAGAGCTTTCCAGAAAGGGACAAGGTTGGATCAATTGGGCTCGACATCTTCCAGAAACCCTCTCAGATAGGGGAAAAAAGAAAACAACGCAGAAATTTTCGGGACTGTATAAAAAAAATCCTTCTGCGGCTCTTGAGTTTTTGAAGAAAAAATACCCCTCCGATCACCTTGATATACCTCTTCATAAACTCTATCACTATTTAAAACGCATGGATGCCAATTTAGACAACCAAAAAGATCTAAACCTATTTTCTCCTCGCGGAGTCTGCCGAGGGGATTCGCTATGGTTCGTCTATCTCTATTTGAAGACTCAGCATCTCTTCAAGATTCCAGGCCAGCATGCAAGAGCTGTTGCCACGCAATTTAAATCGGGAGCACCTAGCCAAGCAGCCCTTTTCCAAGCACTCAATCGACCAGAAGTCCTACTAGACATCAAAAAAATCAAGCAGAAAGACCACAAAATCTCCCTCTATGAGCTCGACTTCAACAAAGAAAGTGCCCACGACAAAATCCGCACCCTTTCTGAGGGAGTGTATCGTGTTGGAGTCTACCACCATTCCATCGCCTACATCAAAATCAGCGATACAAAGGGATATGTCTGGGACCCCAACTATGGCCTTTTTCCGATGAACGGCGAAGAAATGCTCCAAATGGTCCGCGAACACCATTACAAATCAGGCGACCCCGATTCTTATCTCTACTTCGAAAAATACGAAAATCTTCAGCCTCAATCGATATAATAGAGGGATAATCTCATGGCTGTTTCCACATTTTCCCCACAACTTTTGAATGATTTTGGACAGCTTAAGAGCCTCTTTAGCGGAAAAAAAGAGGTCCAGCAGATCGATCAGCTTCCCAAAAGCGCCTATGTCCGGCCAAAAGGAGAGCTCTACATGAGCCGCTGGCGGATCGCTTGGGTCCTAGTCTCGACCCCTTTTCCAACGATCCTCTATCTCTTCACAACGGCCCTAGCGCAACTCTTGC
>JAAKFB010000085.1 GCA_011065235.1 Chlamydiota bacterium
TTCTTAGCAAGGTCGTCAAAGAACTCTGATGGGGTTCTCTCTGTTACATTCAAAACTAATGATGTCA
Source organism: Chlamydiota bacterium (assembly GCA_011065235.1). Taxonomy (GTDB): domain Bacteria; phylum Chlamydiota; class Chlamydiia; order Chlamydiales; family Rhabdochlamydiaceae; genus Sacchariniichlamydia. Next base: position 68 of record JAAKFB010000085.1, read on the forward strand.
TGATTATCTCCTGTTATTAATTTTTATTTGTATCTATTTTAACACGACCTTTAATTTTTACAAATACTATTAATTATTTTATAAAAATGTTTTTCTTTTCTTAAAATATGTTTAACCGTATAACTTTTTTGTTATGCCAGGATATTTTGTTCAAGCGGAAGCGTTGTATTTTCAGGCGCGGGAGAGTGGGGTTTCCTATGCCATTGTGAATGAGCGGGTTGTGCACCCGGATTTCCAAAGTCGCTTTGGAGGACGGGCGAAAATCGGGGTCGATTTAGGCCACGATTGCTGGCAATTGTGGGTTCAATTTTTACATTACCATGCCCGGACAACGGAAAAAAAAGTAGGAAAAGAATTTTTTCCTACCTGGGGACACCCCCTTAGGGGGGCTGGGGGCCATGCAGATGAGGTGTTCAACCGATGGCGGCTCCATATGGGGTTCTTGGATGTGAATCTGGCCTGTCCCTGGGGTGTATCAGAATGCTTGGAATTATGGCCTTTTTGGGGTCTTCGATTTGCGGGGGTGCGCCACAAGCTGCGGATCGACTACCGCGGGGGAACGCTTTTTCCAGGGGTGGAGGAAGATCTCTCGATGAAGAATAAGTTCTGGGGATTGGGCCCAGAGATGGGTGTGGAGGCGTTTTGGCGACTGAATTCGTGGCTGCGCATTTTTTCGCGGGGGGCGTGCAGTCTGCTTTTTGGGGAGTTTTACATCCATCAGGATGAGGAGTCGCGGGGCAAAAAGGAAGCAGGGGCGCTGAAGTTCTATGATGAATACGATCAGACGAAAAAGGTGCTGGAGATGTCTTTAGGACTCGATTTTCAGTACTGCCAGTTCTATGCAAGGGTGGGGTGGGAGATTTACTTGCTTATGGGACAAAATCAGCTGGTCCGCTTTGTCGATGAATCGATGCCGGGGAAATTTGTCGGGAATTTAGGCGATCTGTCTTTACATGGGCTGAGTTTTGGGTTGGGATTAAAGTTTTAAGTATAGTTGATATTTAATTACTAATTTGCTATTATCATTGCCATGTTAATAACAAATACAATTCCAGATCCTATAGAAGCCTCTCAGAAGAGCTACCAAGTCAATGAAAAGACGACGAATAAGCTTCTGGGAAAAACGCTTTTCACTCGGATTGATCAGCAAGATCTCAATCCCAGCGGCCCTTCGAAAAAAGCGGATTTTGTTGTCGGACTCCACGATGAGAAGCTCATGGGACGGGTAGAAACGGACCATTTACGCCGCGTTCCTCTGACAACTTTCCAGCGTATTTTTGGGATCACGGCATTTGGTGTAGCAGGTCTTGGCTATTTCATTTTCAATCACCAAAAACAAGGGATTGTTGTCAAAGAGCTCACGAAAGCTGCCGCTGCTCTCACTGCTGGAGAGCTGAATCATTTGCCTCTCATTCCTCGTCTCACATTCCCTATTTTGACTTCGCTCGGTTCGTACTACTTTGAAACCATCACTCATCATCCTGCATTGGCATTTTCATTTTTGAGTTCGGTTGCGGTCATTGCTCTTCTTGGACGCAGAATCGGAAAAGGGTTCACGAAAGGGACGATTGCGGGAAATCCGAACTGTTTAGGTGGATCCACTCCACGACCCGATCCATTGTCAGTAAATTTTAATGATCTGCCCATGCTAGGTGAAGAATCTTTTTCTGATAATCATGAAAAAAAGGTACTTCTCACCCTTCCTGTAGAATCGATTGAAGATGCCTCTTTTGAAAATCGCCCGCGTATTGAGGTTTCTAAAGAAGATGGTCATCTCTATCATCAGCTAAAAATCGGCGAAAAGTCTTTTTCAGCTGTCCGAATTGGGGAAGATGACGATGATGATGACGACGATGACATGGATGTCAAAGAAACAAAGAAGGGTCCTTCAACACTTCGTAAAACAGCGGTCCTAGGAACGGCTGGCTTCTTGACTGTGGCTTCTGCCTATTTCCTTGGAGAAGGACTGACAACTGCGGCTTTTACCACCCTACTCTCTGCACCTGTAAAAGCGGATTTCCGTCTGAAGCCTTGGTTAAATGGGTATGCACTTCTCTGTTTAGGTGCCGCTTCACTTTTATCACTGAGGGAAATTGCTCCTTTTGTTTCTAGTTTGGCTTTCATCCCCATTACAATCGCGGCTTCAAAGGCTCTCAAGGAACTCAAAGACTGCAATACGGGAAAACGGCCAAAGAATCCCTACTGGTTTTCTGTTCCAACATCCATTCAGAGGACTTATAGTAAATTGACGGGCTGGAAACCTTTTATTCCCGATTCAGTGGATTCTCCATTTTTGCCTGTTCTTGAAAAAGAGAACAAAAAAGCCCACATCAAAGTGGATCTCAATGCAACGGATTTTGACACGAATAATTCGGATCAAGTTGTTCCTCTGCAATTCAAAATCACAGGTGGAAAGCTCTCTGCAAAGTACAAAATCGACAAAAAAATGAAAAAGTCTCTTTTTGGATTGGCAAAGGTCAAACCCAAAAAATCTTCAAAACTCCGCGATGGATTATTCTTAGGCTCTTTTGGAGTGGCAACTCTTGCCTCTTCTTATTTGACACAGAATCAATCTGCAGAAGCTCAATCTGGCGTCCGCTCTTCTACAGAAACGGAAGGAGAAGGAGTGATCACAAATCTTCTCAATGGAACTCTGACTAGCTCTACGAAACAGACGGGGAAAAAGACGTCTCCTAAGCGTTTGTACGGAACCATGGCAGTTTCCACAATTTTGGCTAATGGAGCTGAAAATACGCTTCTACATTTTAAAGTTCTGCCATTCCGTTTCGCAGGAATTGTCAATTCTATGGTTCTCGCAACCGTCAGCAAAATGTCCAAAAATTGGATCTACGGGAAACCCTATTTCAAGAAGAAAAAGGTTAAATCCGAAAAGGTTTAGTTGGTCTTTTAATTTCACTAAATTATTGATAATAAATGAGATGTCTTTGACCAAATCGGATGCTAATACGAAATGGTCATGACCAAATCGTACTTGCCTCCGATTTGGTCATTGACTTTGGGTATAACTAATTGTAAAATCCAAACTATGAAAAGGATCTATTGGGGCATTATTCACAACCATTTGAGGTCATGGCGACAAATGGTTTTTATCGTAGGGCCTCGGCAAGTTGGAAAGACGACTCTTAGTCTTGCGATGAAGGATGAATGGGAGGCCGTTTATTACTACAATTGGGATAATCAAAGGGACAGGGCCGTCATTCTCGCGGGCCCAGATGCAGTCGTTGAAAATATTGGATTGGAAGAGCTTAGAGAAGAGCTCCCTGTGATCATTTTCGATGAAATTCATAAATATACGCATTGGAAAAGGTTCCTCAAAGGGCTATATGATTCCTATCCAAATCAGGCACATATTGTAGTTACAGGCAGTGCTCGCATGGAGGTTTTTAATGCCGGAGGGGAAAGTCTTATGGGTAGGTACTTCCCCTATCGCATTCATCCTCTCTCTATTGGAGAAATCTTGCGTCCTGATTTGCATGACGCAGAAATTAGGGAAAATCCTTTGGAAATTGATCAAGCAGCATTTGATAAGCTTCTCACCTTTGGAGGCTTTCCAGATCCTTACATCAAAGCAGATAATCGCTTTGTACAAAAATGGCGATCTTTGAGACTTAAACAATTATTCGAAGATGATATCCGCGATCTTACAAAGATTCGAGAGATTGATCAGCTAGAAGTTTTAGCTGAATTACTACGTCATCAAGTAGGAAACTTTATCAGCTATGAAAGTTTAGCAAAAAAACTACAAGTAAATGGAAAAACAGTTCGTAATTGGCTTGCAACTCTTCAAGCACTTTATTACTTGTTTGAAATCCGCCCATGGACAAAAAATATTACTAGGTCTCTTTTGAAGGAGCCTAAGTATTATTTATGGGACTGGGCATTATGCCATGACACGGGAGCACTTGCTGAAAATTTCATCGCTTCTCATCTGCACAAAGCAGTGCATTTTTGGACAGACTGTGGTTTAGGCTCATATTCTCTTCATTATATAAGGGACAAACAAAAACGAGAGGTGGATTTTCTTGTCACAAAAGATAACGTTCCTTGGTTTCTGGTTGAGGTAAAAAATGGGAATAATCGATTGATTTCCCCTCATTTACACCATTTTCACGAAGTTCTTCATACAGAACATGCTTTTCAAGTAGTTCTAAATATGCCCTATGTAGATGCAAATTGTTTTGCTGAAAAAAAGCCTCTTATCGTTCCAGCAAAAACTTTTCTCTCACAACTTATTTAGGGCCCGTAAATTTTCGTAGATATTTATCGAGGTTGTTGAAGACTTTTTCACACTCTTTTTCCACGTCGGGATTGGGGTCTTTTTCGAGTTTTCCAACGTCAATTTGAACGGGTTTGTCGTCGATGAATCCGTAGTTTTTTGCAAAGACTTCAGGATTATCGATGTATCCCATTTGGATCCGTTTGATGAAGAATTGACGCAGAGCATTGATCGGTTCTTCGAGCTCTCTAGAGGAGAGATAGTCTGTGAGGAGGATCGCTTTTTTCTGGAGAACGTAAGGGAAATCGGCCAGGTTGAGGTGATGGGTTTTTCCCTCTCGATCGATGAGGGTGATGGGCACGGGAGAGGTTGTTTTGGCAAAGTGGATGTCGAGTAGGCCAGTCTCTTCACGCAATGATTCAAAACCCCAGGTGTAGCGGGTGAAGAGTTTTTTCAAATCGCCTTTCTTCTTGGCTGCTTTATAGATCCAGACGGGGGTTGAAAAACGGAGCCAGTTTTCAACGCGGCAGTACCACTGCTTGCGGATGGGGTATTTCCAGTAGAAGAGTTTGAGGACTTGGGTTTTGTCCCTACTTTCAAAGGCGATGGTCTGTCTGCCGTGCCCGAGATAGGTGTATGGGCCGGCAGCAGGCTCTAAGGAGAGGGTGGTTGTGATGATTTCGACGGGGGGTTGAAAATTCTTTGGTCTAAAGTGGTTGTCAGAATAGAACCAAAAGACGTTGGCGGCAAGAGAGAAGAGGCAGAGCGCTAGAAATATTCTAATCAACGGTGAGGTCTTCCTGTAGGTGACGCTTAACCGCTCCTAGAAAGCCACACCCATACATCCCATCGATGACACGATGGTCAAAGGTGAGCGATACATACATGATTTGATGGACACCAAAGCTGTCGTCATCGAGAACCACGACTTTTTTGGAGATTCCTCCCAAGCCGATGATGGCTACTTCTGGAAAGCGGATGATGGGGATGCCGATCTGGATGCCGGTCATCCCAAAATTGGTGAGGGTGATGGTCCCCTCTTGCACGTCATCGGGATCGAGGGTATTTGTGCGGGCTTTTTGCGCAAAGGTGCCGATGGCTTTAGCGATCTCGTGCAGAGACAGTTTTTGACAGCCTTTGATCACGGGGACCATGATCCCCTGATCAACGCTGACGGCAATGCCGAGGTTGACGAAGCGTTTGACCATGATGGTGTCGCCTTTGAGAGAGGCGTTTAGCAAGGGATACTCTTTGAGTGCACGGGCAATCGCACGGGCGACAAAGGTGGTAATGGTGAGTTTGCTTCCGTATTTTTTGAGAAAGGCTTCTTTTTCTGCTTTGATGGTTATCATCACATCTGTCACATCTACTTCGCTGACGAGGGATGCATGAGGGGCTTCATAGAAGGAGCGGACGATGTTGTCGGCAATGGCTTTGCGCATGCCGGTCATCTTGATGTGCTCGACATCGTTGTTGGCACCGAGGGGACAAGGTCCTTTGGCGATGTGCTCTTCAAGGTCTTTTTTGGTAATCCGCCCGCCCGCACCGGAACCTGGGATTTTCCCGAGTTCATCGAAGGAGATGTTATTTTCACGAGCAAGGCGCAAGAGTGCAGGCGAATAGTAGTCTTTCATCTCTTCTGTCGGAGCAGCTTCTTGGGGTTTTGAAGGAGAGGGTGGTTTAGGTGCGGCTGCTCCCTCTTGAGCAATCGTGGCGAGAAGCTCGCCAACATTGAGCTCTTGATCGGGCTGGGCATGGATCGTTTTGACGATGCCCGCTATGGGTGAGGGGATCTCGCTGTTCACTTTGTCAGTGGAAACCTCTAGGAGGGGTTCGTCTTTATTGATGGCCTCCCCTTCTTTTTTGAACCACTTAACGATGGTCGCATTGAGGATGCTCTCTCCCAATTTGGGAAGGGTGACTTCAAAATCTTCGCTCATGATTTTACCTTTTTTATTAGTGTTTCTAAGTGCTCTTTGCCGAAGGTGGGTTGCAGGGCGATTTCAAGGGGGATCAGGGGCAGCTGATGTTTGAAATCGCGAGGAAGTTTGACAGCATCTTTCTCTGTGCAGACGAGGCATTCTGCCCCGGCATCTACTGCTCGATTGGCGAGGAGTTCTAACTCTTCTTCTGAGAAGGCAATGTGATCGGGTTTTTGAGCTGTGTGCACGATGTCGCAGCCGAGCGATTTGAGGGTGTTATAGAAGCGGGTGGGGGCTGCGATCGCACAGAAGGCGGCGACTTTTTTGCTGGCGACTTGGGTGCTATTGGAGACGAGGAGTTCGAGGGCCGTGAGCGGAGCTGAGGAATAGGGGCGGATGAGGGTCTCGAGGGTGTGGAAATGGTCTTCGTCTTTCACGCCGTTCAGGAGGAGGATGTCGGCTTTGGCAAGGCGCTTTGGTTGATCGCGAAGGAGACCGCGCGGTAGGTAGTATCCCTTGCCAAAAAGATCATCTGCGTGGAGAACTCCGATTTCGATATCGCGGTGGAGCTTACGGTGTTGCATCCCGTCGTCGAGCAGGATGATGTCAGCACCTAGGGATTGGGCAAGAAACCCAGCAACGGAGCGATTGCTATCCACGAGGATGGTCGCGCCTGGGAGTTTTTGAGCGAGGAGATAGGGCTCATCGCCACATTCTTCGACAGGGGTCGTGGCTTGAACGAGGGTGGTTTGGGTCCCTTTTCGGCGATAGCCTCGCGTTAGAATAGCGACGTTTAGCGGGGAGAGGGCTTTGGCTAGATATTCGACAACGGGGGTTTTGCCTGTTCCGCCTGCGACGATGTTTCCGACGCTTACGACGGGAACAGAGAGGTGGGTGGTAGGAATGACGGTGTCATAGGCGAGATGGCGCAGGGCGATTCCACCTCGATAGCAGTGACTCATCACATGTAAGAGGGCTTTTGTGAGGGGTGCTGATTTTTTTCCCTCGATGATTTCGAGAACTTGGTTTTCAATGGTCATGGAACAATTTTTTTTCTACCATTTCAATGATGATGTGGATGGCTGCCATATGGGCTTCTTGAATGCGATCTGAATATTCGAAACCCTCAACAAGCCACTCCAGATCTGAGAGGCCTTTGAGT
>JAAKFB010000086.1 GCA_011065235.1 Chlamydiota bacterium
ATTCATCTCCCGATGATTTTCCCTTGTAGATATTGCAGGAATATCTACTGCGGAAAAATCCTCAAGATCTGAACCGTTTTCCTGCTCGAGGATTGCCCAAGTTATTTCTTTACGGGCCCTTAGTGATGGCTTTTACTGCGTGTTTGGTTGCGCAATAAACGTTTCCACCAGCATAGCACTCCCGTCCAGCTATGGATCCGATATTGATGATGTGGCCTTGATTTTGCTCAATCATGGAAGAGAGCGCTGCCTTTGTCACATAGAGAAGCCCCTTCAGATTTGTATCGATCACGGTGTCCCAGTTGCTCGTATTGGCATCTTGCATTTTATCTGTGGATAGAGCGAGACCTGCGTTATTGACTAAGATGTCTACTTCTTGTCGTAATTGCTTAAAAACCAAGTCTACTTGTTCTTTGCTTTGAACATCGAGTTGAATGGGAGTGATTTCAACCCCATATTTTTTGGAGATCTCTTTTGCTGTGGTTTTTAAACGGTCGATTCGTCTACCGGTAATGACTACATGGGCTCCATGCATGGCGAATTGCTCTGCACAAGCTCTTCCGATTCCACTCGAAGCGCCTGTGATGAAAGCCGTTTTGCCTTTGATAGGGGATTCTTTCATAGTGGTGTTTCCGTTCAGTCGATAAATGTCTCAATGAGTCCGATTAGCTCTTTGCCGAAATCTTTCATCTCGAATGGATAGTGGGGCTTTTGTTTGCGACGAGCAAAGGCCTCCTCGATGAGAGGTAAGAGCCGCTGCTTGTTCTTGGTCATTCCATCTTGGAAGAGAGAATTGGACTGGAGTTTGAAACGGGCTCCCATTTCTGCTTGGATGCTAAACTCCATATTAAAGACTTCCCAATCCATCAGGGCAAAAGGGGCGTGGAAGATCATGGGAAGCCCTTTTGCGAGGGCTTCATTGGTTGTGCATCCGCCGGGCTTGGTGATTAGAGCATCGGCAATGCTCATGAGCGTGGAGACCCGATCATAAGATCCAATAGCGTGCATGTGAATTTTTTTGCTTTTGCATTTGAGGGCATCGATGCGCATACGCATGTCCCGGCTCTCATGCATTTTTTGGTCGCCACATAGGCAGATGATGTGAAGGTTGGCCTTAGAGATCTTGGCCACTTCGGAGTCTGTTATTTCGGATAGAATAGTGGCGTACTTTTCTGTCGCGCGCCCGGCCATCCCGCCAATCATGACGATGAGGACTTTATCTTCTGGCTGGATCTCGAATTTTTGTCGCAGGGTTCCTTTTTCCATGTCGCTCGCATCTTTATTAAAGGCAGAACGGACGGGGAAACCGCTGACATGGATATTTTCTTGGGGGATACGCTTTTCCATAATGGAGCGCATCTGGGGAGTGTCATAAGCTAAGGTCATCCGCCATTTAGAGTAGCTCAAATCACAAGAGCGCTCGTGCATGCCGCGTGTGAACAGATCGGTATCGAGATCGGTTGTCACCATCAAGAGGGGAAGGTCGAGCTCTTTTGCCACGTTTAAAAACATGGCGTTCAAGGTGGGAAAACAGGTGATGAGAAGATCGGGGCTGTGCCTGAGGACTTCTTGTCGAATCTGCCGCTCGATGCTCTCTTGCTGCATCATCAAAAAGAAAGGGCCGACGGAAGTGACGACTTTAAGCCATTCAAATTCTTCATTTCTTAAGAGGTGATTGTAGAGCCTCTCTTGAGAAAAGTTGAGGAGCATACGCTTGAAGACGTCAGTCGATGCGAGGGTCTCTTCGAGTGTGTTAGCCACTTGGACGTGGTATTTGCCGCGCGCGTATTCGCTGATGGCTTTGGTGACGCTTAGGTGACCACGCCCCCCTGCACAGGTGAAAACGAGAAGGGTGTCTTTCGTGGATTTGGAGTGGGTGTAAAAGGGTTTGATCTCTCGGAGGTCGACCACGCGCGTTTTGGGATCCCAGTGGGGATCGAATTCTTCGCTGAAATGGCAGCTGCAACACAGGTGGATGTCGAGCGGCATTTGGAAAAGGGCACTTTTAAGCTCGGCGTAGGCATGGTTGAGTTCGGTGAATTTTTTCCGAAATTTTCCCATGATTGCAGTAGTTGACAATTCTGAAAATGGTTTGAGAATATTTTCTGAGAGGATTTTTCCCAGTTGTTTATAAAAGACGAGGAGCTCTTTTTCAAAAAAATCGAGTTGGATTTGAAGATTTTCAAAATCGAAACTATCGCTTCGGGGATGATCATGGATGCTTTTCAGGATGTCATTTAGGATTTCTTCCCAGAGAAGTAGCTGCTCAAAACAGGTGCATATCCGGTTCCAATATTCGAGGCTATCGTCTTTTGTCGTGAGGATGTCTTCGACGAAAATCCGGTCTTGGGGAAGGAGTTTGAAGCCCTCTTCTTTCATGACGATGACCAGGCTGTGCTGCACCTGTGTGCCGAAATTTCCCTCGTCGAGATGCATGGCAATGGGAGGGCGCATGAGACCGAGTGAGACGAACCAATCGCCTAGGATCTGCTCCATACTCCGCAGGGCGATTTCTTGATTGAGACGGCTTTCATCTGCGTTTTTGAGATAATTTTCTAAGGTTTTTTCCAGCTCGATAGAGACATGCAGACGGTTTTTCTCTTCAGAGGATCGCAAGTGCAATTGCAGTTCTAAATAGCGATAGACCAGATCGGTTTTTTTTTGATCCAAAAGGGTTTTGAGCTTGCAATATTCCTCATCGGCTATCCACACTCCCTTGAGCTCATCGAGAAAATCGAGCGTTTGCTGCAAGTAGTCTTCATTGGGCTTTGGCGAGCGTGTCCAATGGGATAAAAGATGATCAGAAGCACTTTTGAGTCGGAAAACCATGAGCTGCACAATAGCTCAAATACGTGGTTTTTGCAATGGAATTGTGAGCAACTCCTTCCAACTTGTGGAGAAGTGCTGTGAGGTATGCATGCGGCGCATTTTCCACGGTTTTTCGATCCCTTCTGCCGCAAATTGCAACGCGGGTTTTCCATAGGCGGCGTTGATCCGATCGAGGGCTTGCATGGCTTGGGTTTGGCGCGGGGAGGGGTGGTAAAAGAGGTCTTGCTGGTAGCAGGCCTTAGAAGAGAGATCGGTGAAGAGAACCCCCACTTTTTTATAGAGGTAGCCCTCGCGGAAAATCCCACGCAAACACATCTTGGCATAAGTGATGAGTGTGGGGGTGTGATCGTTTGGAGCGGGTAATAGGATGGTGGCGCTATTGGAATAGGGCATTTGGATGAAGGGAGAGGTGCTCAAAAAAACGGTGAGGTAGCTGGCGAGTGACTCTTGCGCGCGCAGTTTTTCTGCGGCTCTAGCGGTGTAGCTCGAAAGGGCTTCTTCGAGCGCTTTGAGTGTCTCAACGGGTGAAGAGAAGGAGCGGGAGCAGGTGATGCTTTTGCGCGGGGCGGTAGTCTCTTCGATTTTCAGACAAGAGATGCCGCGCAGCTCGAGGGCTGTTTTCAAAAGCGTTGTGGAAAAGCACTTGCGGATCCACCCGCTATCTGCATTTTTCAGCTCCAGGGGAGTGAGGATTCCACGCTGTTGGAGACGACTGGAAAGGCGCCTTCCGATTCCCCAAATATCACCCAGAGGAAACGTTGCCAGTGTAGAATCGATTTGGTTGAGTAGGTTAGCTCCGCTCCCTTTTTTGGCGATGTGGTTGGCTACTTTTGCCAGCGTCTTGGTTGAGCTAATGCCGACAGAGACGGGGATGCCGGTCCACTTCCAGACGCGGCTCTTGATTTCAAATCCAAGGGCAAGGGGATCGGCTGTCTCAATTTCCAAAAAGGCCTCGTCGATCGAATAGATTTCCATGTGGGGAGAAAATTGCGCGAGCACTTGCATCACCCGGTGCGACAGATCGCCGTAGAGGGTGTAGTTTGAGGAGTAGACGAAGACGTTTTTCTCATGGAAGAGTTTTTTGTATTGATAGGCGGGCGCGCCCATGGGGATGCCAAGGGCTTTGGCCTCTTTGGAGCGGGCGACAACACATCCGTCATTGTTGGAGAGGACGACGACTGGTTTGCCCCAGAGTTTTGGGTTGAAAACCCGCTCACAAGACACGTAGAAGGAATTACAATCGACGAGAAACTTATTTTGCTTTGTGGATGACATAGGTGACCACGCCCCATACTTGGAACTCTTCGCCTTCGCGTACTTCGATGGGAGGATAGGAGGGATTTTCGGGCGCTAAAAAGAGGCGTTTGCCTTGCTTGAGAACCCGTTTGACAGTGAATTCTCCATTGAGCACGGCAATGATGATGGCGCGGTGTTTAGGCTCGAGTGCACGGTCGACGACAAGCACATCGCCCGAGTGGATGTTGGCTCCTTGCATCGACGTTCCCTGAACGCGCACAAAAAACGTGGCGGCAGGGTGGGAGACGAGGAGCTGATTGAGGTCGAGTGCATCGTCTATGTAGTCTTCAGCGGGTGAGGGAAACCCTGCAGCGACTGTGCTGATGAAGAGGGGGATGGGAAGTGTGTGTTTCGCTTTGCAGATGGTAACTTTCATGAGAGCATTTTAATGGAAATAATAAAGCGGTGGTAGAGAAAAGATATTTCTAATACGCTAAGAGATCTTCTCTGAATTGCTTTCACCGCCAAGAGTCAAGATTTTTTTCTAGGAGAGTGCTCTTGAAAGCGGAACAAACTCAAATTGAGTTTGTGGAGCTTGAAGAGCTTCTTATAGAGAAAAAGATGGCTCTTATTGGCGGTGGAATGAATTCAGAGAAGATCTCTAAAGAAAAATTAGGAGGTTAACATGATTAAATATCCGCTTTATTTTGAAGGAGGCGCAAAGTCTGCAAAAGGAGTGAATACTCCATTTGAAGCGTCAGCCGATAACTATCCGCCGATTGCGTGTTCCATTCCAGAGGGGTTTCTCGGTCCCGGCGGTGGATACTCTCCAGAAGATCTCTATCTGCTTGCAGTAACGACGTGTTTGATCGCGACATTCAAAGTCTTCGCGGAAAAGGCACAAGTGGCCTACACCGAAATCAGTGCCAAGGCAAAGTTGACGATTGACCGCAATGCACAAGGGATCCCCGAATTGCAAAAGATCGATGTCACATTCCTGCTGACAGGAGTCGAAGATCAAGAAAAGGCCAAAACGGTTTTGGGAGAAGCTGAAAAGTATTGCCTGGTCTCAAACGCGATCAAAAGCGAAAAGACATTCAACTATCAGTTTTCTTAGGGCCCTTACGCTTGTGCCACGCGGGCTTGAATGCGCTGAGATTTCTGCTGTTGTGCTTCTTGGTACGCTTGGTAACCACAATTCAGGATCTGCAGTGCGGTGATCCAAGCAAAGGATTGCCCCAGAGGATGTTTGAGATACTCGGCACGTACGAGATACTCAGCGGCTTGCCAAATGACAGGTGCTGCAATTGCCAGACTAGCTCCTTTTAATAAATGGGGTGAGGAATTGGGAAGGACAAATCGGGCACATCGATTAATGGCTTTTGCAGAGGACAGAAGGGCGATATTCGGAGCCGCATTAACAAGAGCGTTCTGAAAAGTACTGAGAACACCGTCTCGCCAACAAAAATAGCTAAATAAGGCAAGGGGGATTCCAGTTGTGACACGTGTTAGCATCTGGATTTGTTTTTGCTGTTTTTCTAACTCGGATTGATGAACAGTTTGGATGACGCGTGGAGTTGGCTGAAACTCTTCCTTTGGGGGCGGAGTCTTTTTTCTAAAAAGACCGATCAAGAAATCCCAAACCTGTTGAAAAAAGCGGGCAATGCTACGGGGCCATGTGGGTGCTTGCGGGGAGATGAGCACAGTTTCATAAGAGGGTTGTGGAAGAGCTACCGCTGCAGCCGGTTGTGCTGGAGGAGTGGGTGTTGGAGATGGTTCAGTTCTGATCATTCGATTTTCAGTGAGTAAAAGCGGGTCACGTTCCCTTGCTTGGCAAGGATCAATAGGCGGTTCTTTTTCGTTTCTTCTAGAGCTTTGTTGAATTCTTCAACAGTAGTCACTTTTTTATGGTTAATTGCCAGAATCAGGAAGCCAGGGCGCATGCCAGCCATCGCTGCAGCAGATCCCGGTTTGATTTTGGTGATGACGACTCCCTCTTCTGTTTGCGAGTATCCCAATTTTTTGGCGAGATCGGGAGTTAAGGGCTCGACATCCAATCCCAATTTTTGGATATAGCCACCAGCACTCGCATCATCAGAGTGGGAGGTGAGGGTGACGGGGATGGTGAGATATTTTCCGTTGCGGTTGACTTTGAGGGTGATTTTGGTACCGGGCTTTGTCATCGAGATTTCATTGCGGAAAGATCCAATCGATTTAACCGGAGTGTTGTCATATTGAGTGATGATGTCACCCTGTTTAAGACCGGCTTTGTCAGCAGGGGAGCCTTTGACCACTTCGGCAACGAGCGCGCCTTCTGGCTTTTCTAAGCCAAAAGCATCGGCCATGTCCTGATCGATGGGTTGGAGAGAGACACCGAGGAAGCCACGTATGACGTTTCCGTTATCGATGATTTGATTCATAATGTGCTTGGCCATGTTGCTCGGAATGGCAAAGCCAATTCCCATATAGCCGCCACTTTTGGAAACAATGGCTGTGTTGATTCCGATCACTTTGGCCTCGAGGTTGACGAGAGGTCCTCCGGAGTTTCCAGGATTGATCGCTGCATCTGTCTGGATAAAATCTTCGAAGTCAGTGATGCGCAGGTTTTGTCTCCCTTTTGCGCTGATCACTCCAACGGTGACAGATGCTTGCAGTTGGAAAGGGCTGCCGATCGCCATGACCCATTCTCCCACTTCCATCTCTTCGGAATCGCCAAAAGTTAGAAAGGGGAAGTTTTTCCCATCTACCTTGATGACGGCAATATCTGTGCTGGAATCGGTTCCGATGATTTCTGCTATCATCTCGCGGCCATCATTCAAAATAACGGTGATTTTATTGGCTCCTTTGACGACGTGAGCATTGGTTAAGATGTGGCCATCGCTGTTGACGAAAAATCCAGAGCCTTGAGAGATAGACTGTTTAGGCGCTTTGCGATTAGGCGATCCAAAAAAGCGATTGAAAAAATCATCTCCAAAGGGATCAGACTGTCCGGGACTTTGAAACTGTTCAGAAAGATCATCTTGATCGCCGACGCCTTCTGCTTTGATGTAGACAACGGCAGGAGTAGCTTCTTTAGCGACAGAGGTGAACACTTTTGAGATTTGTTGCGGTGTACAGGCACAATCATTGGAAGCAGCACAGAGAGTTAAAGAAAAAATACTAACAAAAAGAAAAGCTATAATTCGCATTGCCTCACCGTCGGTTTTTTGAATCCGGATTCTTCATTGTAGGTAAAAGCGGAGATATTCTCAATTTTTCA
>JAAKFB010000087.1 GCA_011065235.1 Chlamydiota bacterium
GCCTTGGCACGGGCGATTTTGTGGGGATTGGATGGAAGTATGTGGGCTTCGCGTGGATCTATCTAGCGGTTTGGTTTTTGATCTGCGCTGCGACGAAGAGTTTTCTCTACTACCTGCTCGATGGGAAGTATTTCGAGGGGTTATCGCACAGGTTCCATAAGTAGGATTTTGTTTTTTTGCGGTATTTGTTCACGTAAATACCACAAAAGACCTATCGATATTTTTTTCAAAAATATCGAAAATTGATAGTTGGAAAGCGGCACTGCGTGACTTGAGCTGACTATCGCTGTGCCAAATCGGATCCTACTCTCAGCGATCCGTACGTTGTACTGTCTCACTTCGAACGGACCAATTTTGCTGTGCGCTAGCAGCCGCGGACTGCAACTTCACAAAAAGATGACTTTCGTCTCTTTTTGTAGGTTGCAGACCACTCAAAAAAATGGTCCTGCAGAAAGTAGAATTCCCTCGATTCACTTTTGCAATGCCCAGCAATTCCCCTGGGCGTAGTACATTACTCATCTTCTTCTATTAGTTTTATTGCTCTTGGATGAAAGCCTTCTAGATCCTTTTCGTCATATAAGCAAACGGTAATCTCTTTTTGATAATCCTCGCTTGATAGATGGGCATGTTGGAGCTTGGGATTATCTAATAGTTGATTTAAATATCCTTGTAATTGAATAGCTTCTTTTTTAGTTAAAAACAGGCTAACATTATCCAATTTTTTATCAGATTTTTCATTTAAAATTCTCAGAATCCCACCTCCTATTTATGCGGAATATCGCTTGGATATATTCGACTAATTTCTTGCCACTCACCATCAACGAAGTATTCAAAGTGTAAATGAGGACTTTCATGAGGAGTCGGGCGGTTGAAATCAAATCGCACTTTCCTTAACCCATCTTTCGAGAGAAAAATGGGATCTTCAGCCTGATTGCGAATCAACCTTGTACTGTCTCCAAGCCATTCAGAAATCTTTTTTTCTAATCGTACGACTTCTGCGATTTTTGCACTACTCTCTAACCCGGCAACTGATTCAAGGACAAGGGTTCTTTCCGCTGTTTTGAGACTTCTATAGACTGTGCTTAGCTCTTGCGCTCCTTTCATTCCCCTAGCAGCAGCTTTTGCCACAGCACCCGGAATCAGAATGTCTGCACCATATTTGCCAAAGACATACCCGGCTAGCTCCCCTCTTTCATTGGACGGAATCGTATCCCACTTTGTGATCAGCTGATGCACTTCAGGTGCCAAAGCCTCTCCTAAAACACCCCACTCTGCAGTACGGGCAAGGTCGCTTAAGAGAGTGAGAGCCTCCCACATTTGCTCCCCCGTATGGATAGGATGTATCACTAAATCAGAGAGCAGTAGAAGAATACCCTCCCCAGACTCATAGATCCCTTTAGGAAGCCCTTTAGCAAAGCCAAGGCTAAATTCGGGAATGGACAAAGAATGGTTTTCTGGAGATTGGGCGGTATATTGGTGGTAATCTTCTAAAGAAAGATCGTATTCGCCTAAACGAAAATAGGCATCACTTCTATCAAGATAGGCAAGAGAACTTGTTGGATCTAGTTCAATGGCCTTCCCTAGGTCATATACGGCCTGGTCGTAGTACCCAAAGTTTAAGGCTTTTTCTCCCTGCATGTGATAGGAAATAGCATTAAAATCAGTTTCCTTGCTTGGATTTGTAAAAAAGGGTGAATAATCTGACGAAAACATTCGATCGATCTCTTGATGTCTAAAACCCAGTTGGACTTTCCCACTTTCTATCGAGATATTATTGTCGAATTTTGCCTTTTGAACTTCTTGAGCTAACTGTGGATTGGTAGGGAGTTTGCTTTGAAACTCTTTGATGCTCTCATGTGCAAAAAGAGGACCTAATACTCTCCCCGTTTCTTCCCAGGAAAGTGCTTCATGCTGTAGAGAAAAATCAGAATTTTGAAAAAACTGCTCATTAACTATTGTTTCTTTAAAAGAAGAGACTTGGTTATCGAGCTCAGCTTGGAAAATAGGTACATCAGTTAATTCTATGTGCGCTGGGGATGATTCTTGTTTCTTCGTCTGAAATTGAGAAGCTGCAGCACCAGCTGCTACAGCTGCAGCCCCTGTTGAAGAGGCCGCCACTACTACGATAACTATAGCTGCTGTGGCCACAACAATTGCAGCCCCAATAATGATCTCTTTTTTGTGATTCTTTACGAATCTTCTTGTTTTTTTCCATTTCCTACTGCACCAATTTGTGCAGAGAAGAACATCTTCCTCTCCATGGGAAACGGCTAGAAAAATCGAATACTCATCTCCATCACCAAGAGCAAATCCATACTCGTAATCGTCATTAGAAAGCAGGTCTTCGATATCCTCTTGCAGAGTAAGAGTCTGATCGCAATTGGGAAGCCTTCCCTCTTCAGCTAAATAGGCTAGATAATGATTAATCCTGATCTGATCTTTTGATCGATATTTTTTTTCAGCTTTTCCAGATTCAATCTCATCGAGAAGGTTGAGAATTTCGTCATACGTAACGAGATGATACCTTTCTTGTTTCCTAAAATTCTTTTTCAATTTTCTTGAGTGAACGGTCTGTACTTGCGGCGGCGTGTCCTGCGGATACGCGAGAAGCGATGGAGTTGTAACGAGAAGTAACGAATGGTTAAAAATCTTAAGATTGAGCATAAGATTCTCCAGTCAGTCAAATTTGGGTGATTGAAGCACGAGTGAGAATTACAGTCAATCAACTTTCACTCGTTTTTTTATGAGTGGTCTGCAACCGCTACAAAAAGAGACGGTAGTCATCTTTTTGCGCAGTTGCAGTCCTTGGCTGCTAGCGCACAGCAAAATTGGTCCGTGCGAAGTGAGACAGTACAACGTACGGATCGCTGAGCGTAGGATCCGATTTGGCAAAGCAGGAGGGTGTTTATGAATTGCTTCTCATCGCCAAGGGCTAAGATTTTTTTCTAGGAGAATGCTCTGGAAAGCGGAGCAAACTCAAATTGAGTTTGTGAAGCTTGAAGAGTTTCTCATAGGGAAAAAGATAGCCCTTATTGGCGGTGGAATGAATTTATAAACACCCTCTAAGTAAGCTCAAGACACGCAGTGCCAAATTTGAAATATTCCATTTTTCTTCGATATTTTTGAAAAAAATACCGACAATTCTTTTGTGGTATTTGCTGAGCAAATACCACAGAACTACATGGGCTTGTCGGCTTCGGGAGGGTGATGAGGAGCATCATCTTCAGGCTTGCGCGGCTCTTCCTTGGGGGGAGGAGGAGGTTTGTTGAAAAAATCTGTTGAGATTTTTGTCGCCTTCCCCTGGAGATTCTTCCCTTCAGACATCCCACCAGAAAGCACGGAAGCTTGAAATTTTCTCTTGGGACCTAGCCGATTCTCACAACATTTTTTATACTTTTTTCCTGAACCGCAAGGACACGGATCATTGCGACTGACTTTTTTCGTCATTTCAAATACCTTTCTATGAAAGTAGAGAGTATAATACCACGGTGGAGGATTGGATGCAAATCTCACTACCCATTGCTAGGCCCCCCTGGTCTAAGGGAGGCCGCAAACTCGAAAGCATGTGCCGCAAAGCCCTCTATGAATTTAAGCTTCTAGAGGGTGTCGATAAGCTCGCCATTGCCCTCAGTGGAGGCAAAGACAGTCTGACCCTGCTGTTTTTGCTCAAAGCGATCCTAGGGCAAGGATTTAAGGACATCCCCATCACCGCCATTCACGTAGGAGGAGAGTTTTCCTGCGGGGCCGGCGTGCACACAGACTTCTTAAAGGGAATTTGCGATGCGTTAGAGGTCGACTTTGTCGAATGCACCTCGACGCAGAAGAGGGAAACCCTCGCCTGCTACCGCTGCTCACGCGAGCGGCGTAAATTAATTTTTGATGCCGCAAAAGAGAAGGGGATCACCACAGTCGCGTTTGGTCACCACCGCGACGACAGCATCCAAACGCTCCTTCTCAATTTGCTTCACAAAGCCGAATTTGCCGCTAACCTTCCCAAAGTCCCCATGATCGATTACGGAGTCACCATCATCCGTCCCTTGATTTTCATCCCTGAAGATGGTATTAAAGAGTTTGCTAAAAGTTACGGATTTGCACGTATTTTATGTCAGTGTCCAGTTGGGCAACATTCAATGAGAAAAAAAGTAGAATCCTTGATCGGTGAAATCGAAGAATTCTTTCCCAACACGCGTGCAAATCTCGCACAAGCAAGCTTAACTTACGGCTCAAAGAAGGCACTCGATGCATGACCTCTCCTCAATTCTGTGGGAAGCCCTTGCGGTTTTTCTCTACTTCATGATTCTGGTTGTTGTCGCCGTCAAATCGTACACACCCCATCTCAGTGAAACCGATTTTATCCTTGGCAATCGCTCGATGAATTTCTGGCTTACAGCCCTCACTGCCCATGCGAGTGACATGAGTAGCTGGCTCTTCATGGGTTATCCCGCTATGATCTATGTCATCGGGGTCCATCAAGCCTGGGCGGGAATTGGCCTACTCATCTTCATGTTTCTCAACTGGCAACTCATTGCCCCTAAAGTGCGCACTGCCACTGAACAATATGACAGTATGACTTTCTCTTCTTTTTTTGAAAATCGACTGGGTGACATCTCAGGAGTGATCCGGATCTTTACCGCGATCATGCTCTTTGTCTTTTACACAATTTATATTTCAGCAGCTCTTGTGGGAATGGGATATGTCCTCAACATACTATTTGGAATCGAATACCACCTCTCCGTAATCATCGGCATTCTCATCGTCGTCCCTTACGTTTTTTTCGGGGGATACTTGACACTTGCGTGGATCGATCTCTTTCAAGGGCTCTTTTTGCTCTGCGTTATTGTTTTTGTTCCCCTCTACATTCTCCCAGCAGTCGGTGGATTTTCCGGAGTGCTCGAATCTCTAAAACAACACAACCTCTCAACCTCACTCATTCCCAGCTTTTCTCCGAAATCTCTCTTTGAAATTTTCTTCCTCACGATCGGTTGGGGACTCGGATATTTTGGGCAACCCCATATCATCACGAAGTTCATGGGAATTCGCAAAGTCTCAGAAATCAAAAAAGCCAAACGGATCGGGATGACCTGGATGGTTTTTGCTCTGGGATCCGCAACCCTCATCGGTCTCATCGGTGTCCCTTTCTTTAAAGGAACACTCAAAATTGAGTCGGAAGTCTTCATCCAAATGGTCAATCAAACTTTCCCCGCCTTCATTGCGGGATTCTTCCTCTGTGCCATCTTTGCAGCGACCATCAACGCCATGAGCGCGATGGTTCTCGTCCTTTCTTCGAGCTTGACAGAAGACATCTATAAAAAAGTTTTCCGCAAAAAAGCTGACTCTAAAGAACTCCTGCTCGTCTCGAGATTGAGTGTCATCTTCGTCTCTATGATCGCCTTCATGATTGCCGTTGCTAACGTTGACACAATCTACGGACTGGTCCTCTACGCTTGGTCGGGTCTTGGAGCTTCTTTTGGCCCCTTGCTTCTCCTCTGTTTATGGATGCGCAAAATCAACAAGTATGGAGCCTGGTGTGGAATTCTTTCTGGAGGCATCATCGCAGCGTTTTGGCCACTGGTTGCGCACCGCTTTCCAATCGAGATCCCTCCCCTACCGCCCGCCTTTACCGTCAGTTTCCTTTCCATCTGGATCGTCTCTAAATTGACCGCCAAGAAAAGCGCCATCACCGAAATTTAAGGAACCCATGAGCCAAAAACCAAAAATTTTAATCACCAATGATGACGGCATTACCGCTGATGGGATTTGGCATCTATGGAACGCCCTAAAAGACAAAGCTGACGTTTCGATTGTCGCACCCGCCTTTCAAAAATCGGGCGTAGGACTTGGGCTCACCCTCCATAAACCCATCACCATCAACCCTGTTAAATGGGAAAATGCCACGCCTGCCTGGAAGGTGACCGGAACCCCCGCAGATTGCATCCGCTTTGGATTGCGCATCGTCCTCAAGGAAAAACCCGACCTGATCGTCTCTGGAATCAACCAAGGATCGAATGCCGGACGCAATGTCTTATACAGTGGAACAATCGGCGGTGTGATCGAAGGAACCCTGCGCAGCATTCCTGGAATCGCTTTCTCTAGCGTGGAACTTAACGCTCCCCATTACGATCGGATCGAACCCTATATCTATCCCCTCGTTCAGCATATCCTACAGCATCCCCTATCGAAGGGAACCATCCTTAACGTCAATTTTCCCAGCCAATTTGAAACGTTCAAAGGGCTCAAGCTCGCCCGCCAAGGCAAGGGACTTTGGGTAGAAGAGCCCGACGAGCGGCTCCATCCCGATGGAGAAACCTATTTCTGGCACGGAGGAACATGGGAACATCATGACGAGCATGAAGAAAGCGACGTTGCCCTACTCAGCGAAGGGTATATCTCAGCCGTTCCCATCCATGTGGATGAGCTCACCGATCATCGCTTCTTTGACGAGCGCAAAACCCACTTTGACGCCCATTTCGAAGACAAATAATTTTTTTATCATCTGACGCCGTAAAACTCGGTCCTTCAGGGCTGACTATTACCCACATCTTTCTCAGCAGGGAAAAGCTAGGCAAGAAGATGTGCAGATTTGCGACGAGAGAATAGTCGAATGCCTATTGTCGAGGAGCAAAACTGTGGAGATTGAAGCTCTAGCTCCCTGATAAGAAAGATGTGGGTAATAGTCAGTCCTTCAGGGCCGAGATGTAAGGCGTGGAAGAGGGACACGGTAGGAATGAGGAGCGAGAGGTTTTTGTAACGGAGGAGATCGATTGGCTTCCCCAGCGAGGAAAGTGGAGGAATCTAAAATCGGAGATCTTATTGATTTCGAAACGTACTATGGGCCCGTAAAGAAATAACTTAGGCAATCCTCGAGGGAAAAATCATCGAGAGATGAATCGATTTTTCCCTCGAGGATTGCCTAAGTTATTTCTTTACGGGCCCTAAGCAGTCATTCCGAATATCCCCATTTGCCAGTATATGAATAGGATCGGCCTTTCCTTCATTATCTTCTCAATGAATAGACTAGCCCGCGTTTTGCGCCTTCGCAGTGGTTTATACTTACGCACAGCCCAGGACCTCAATGTGTTATTAAAATGCTTGAAAACCGGATACATTCCTCCGGGCGATTTCATAGTTAAAACTTGACACCTATCAGCTTCAGAAGATAATCAGGATCCCAGCCTGCTTTT
>JAAKFB010000088.1 GCA_011065235.1 Chlamydiota bacterium
TAATGACGAGTTTATAGAAGAGGCAGTGACTGGAGTAGCCCTCTTCGGAAAACAATTTAAAAAATTAGGAGTGCTTTCCTATGATACCCTTAATATTGGGACCGCGATTCAATCAGACGATGTAGAATCTGGGAAGAAAATTGTCGGGGGATGTGGTACAAATCTTCAAGTACAAAAAGTTCAAGCGACTCCTAAGGCAGCTGCATTTCTCGAAAACTCTTGGTCAGAGGTTGTTGATTTAGTTCCAGAATCTTGGAAAATCGTTAAAGATGCAGAAGGCAAAGTTCAAGGGGCAATGTTTCGCCTCGCTTACGAAGATGTCCCCGAATCAATGATTGACAATTATCAATGGATGGAATCCTTGCTTCTCCCTCCTCAGGGTGAAGATCAGTCCTCTTGCGAAGAAAGGATTGCTATTCTAGAAGCGATGGAAATGGATGATCGTAATAGCTTTGATGACTTAATAAAAAATTCAAATGATTTGAAAAAATTACAAGATAGGGGTGGGCGTAGTTTATTACATCACGCTGCTAGCTCTCAAAATGGGTATTATTTTAGTAAATTAATAGAGAAAGGGTTATTGCATGACAAAGATGGAATGGGTTATTTACCAGTCCATTATGCAGCAATGAATGGTTCTTTAGATGTGCTTAAGCAGATAGCGGGTAAAAATCAACCGAACATGCTCGATGCAAGAAGTTTAGTTGAAACGACACCAATATATGTTGCGATCCAACATAATCAGGTTGAGGCTGTCCAATTTCTTTTGGGCCATAATCCACCGTTTTCTCCAAATGTGGAAGGGTATACTCCTTTACATTGTGCACTTCATCACGGAAATAAAGAAATTTGTTCTCTTGTGTTGGCTCATGAGGGAGTCGGAAGTTGTGTTAATGTCGCTACGGAAGAAGGTCAGACCCCATTAATGCTCGCAACGGAACTGGATTCTGTGGAATATGTCGATGTTCTTATTAAGTTAGGCGCTAAATCAGACAGAGAGCGAAAAGATGGGGTGACTGCTCATGAGATTGCTATTGAAAACAATTTTACTGAGGTTCTCGAACATTTATTGAAAGTGGGAAGTTGCCCTGATCAAGCAGTTAAGGCAGCAGCACAAATGGGTTCGATAGAAGTTGCTACCATGCTTCAAAAGCCAATACTTGCGCTAAAGAATCGGTTTGAAGATACAGCACTTCATATCGCAATTAGGCACGGAAATATTCCTGTTGCACTCTTTTTTGTTCAAAAATGTACAAATGTAAACGATTTAAGTGCCGAAAATAAGATTAAAGAAACTGCAGTTTCTTTAAGCGCCGAACTGGGAATTTGGGCCCTGATTATTGAATTACATAGAAAAGGAGTTTCAATAGATCCCACGAAATTACTCCATCTAGATTATCATCCTTTGGTGCAGGACTTGTTTGCTGAAAAGAAATATTCTAGTGAAGAGCTAAAAGGAGAGGCTCTCATTGCCGCAAGAGAAGGGAATCATGAGGCCCTCTCAGAAATATTCATCCCTTCCGGGGTTAATTTAAAAGAATTGCGAGATTCTAAAGGATGGAGAGTTTTTCACCTTTTGGCAAAATCGGATGGAGTTTCTCTTTTTAAGTACGCATATCGTGGGCTATTTGATCCTTTAATGCCTTTAGCAACAGAACAAGGGAAAACAACGGCATTTATCGCTGCTGAACATGGAAGTGGGCGTGTTCTAAAGTTCATTCTTCAACTGATGAAAAAAAATAATCTTCATCTAAATCATCATTTCATGGATCGACATTTGTTCTATGCAGCTGTTACGAGTGGAAAGCTAGAAATTTGTGAGAGTATGACGGGTGCTTATAGTGATATAGATCTGCCAAACTGCGTTCTTGATAGCAATGGGACACGGCCGGTTCATTTAGCCGCAAAATTAGGATTGCTTTCGGTTTTGAAATGGCTTCATTCAAAAGGAGCAGATTTACAAGCTCAAGATTTGTCAGGAAAAACTCCTTTGGATTTTGCGGTCAGGGCCTCTTCAGGTGAAATGGTCTCTTTTCTTTTGAGTCAAGGTGTGAAGGTCACTCCTCCAGCATTGTATAAAGCAATTTCTCAAGAAGAAATTGGGCTTCTTTTCAAAGAGCAGGCTCTCTCCAAAGATGTTTTAAACCAATCTTTGAGACTCTCTATGGAAAAACATGATTTTCCTGGTTTTATGAAGCTTTTAGAGGGGGGCGCAGATGTAGATTGGACCAAAGATAGTTTTTCACCTATTTTATTCGCATCAGCTAGTGGCCAATCAAATATGCTTCAAGTGATTTTGAAGTATTCGCAAAATCACTTGGTTGAAGGGCTTCGTGAAGCAGAAAAGAACGGCCATTTTTATTGTAGAGAGTTACTCCTAAGAGCTCAAAATCCCAATAGGCAAGGATTAACTAATTATTGTGAACAAGGTGAAGAATTTAAAAAAATTTTAATAAGATTAAGCCAACGTAAACTAAGTCCTCAGGACATTGAAGAAATTCTGCAACAGTTTGATCCAATGAAAAATTTGTATATTGCAGAGGGGGAGTATTGGGGCTCTCCACTGCACTTCTTATTAAAATTCTGCCCGAATGCTCCTTTTCCTGAATCTTATATTAAAACACATGAAAAATTGGTAACTCACGAAGATAGCGATGGTAACACTATATTTCATATTCTTCATGAGAGCGGACAGCCTACTCCGTTTAAAGCACATTCTGCAGTTTATTGCAAAAAAAATCACAATGGAATAACACCTCTTCATTTTGCTGCTCAATATTGTCAAAGTCAGAGTGAATTTAGGGAAATCGTGCAAAGACTTACGATTAGAGATTGCGAAGAGTGTGACAATGATGGCCAGTCTGCCGTTTTTTATGCAAGCTTTGGGAATAAAGAAGATAATTTAGATATTTTAATTAAAAAAGACGTTAATTTAAATGTATTAGATAATCAGCTCTTGTCTCCTCTTTTTTATTGTGTAGAGAAGGAAAAATTAAACTTAGTGCATAAATTGTTGAGTGGAGGTGCTGATCCAGATTTACTGATTTCAGAAAGGCGCTGGCCCGTATTACATCTTGCAATTGAGCAAGAAAATCAAGAAATGACTCGCAGTTTAATGTTTCATCACTGTGATTGTAGGTTAGCAGGAGATGATGGAATACAGCCGATTCATATAGCTGCAGAAACTGGAAATAATACTCTTATCCGAATTCTTCATGCTAAGGGAATTCCTATGGACGTTGAAACTCCAGAAGGCTTGCAGCCCATTCACATTGCTGCACAGCATGGAAATACAGCAACCGTGTTTTTACTTGCAGAATTGACGAAGGCGGGAATTGATGTGCCTGATGAAGAGAGAGCTTACACGCCTTTGCATCTTGCTCTTAATGCAGGAAAACTAGACACGGCTGGAAAGTTACTTTTAAAAGGTGCTGATCCAACAGTCAAGACTAAAAATGGTGCGAATTCTTTTTCATTAGCAGCTGGTTCGGATGGGGCGTTTTCTGCTATGGACATTCTGACTCCTTATCGCTTATCAAATGATCCCAATCAATTATTTTTAGCGGCAGAAATAGCTATTTTAAGAGATAACGTAGACGCATTTGTTAAACTTTATCAACGTGGGATTCCTGTTGGATCTGAGCTGACAAATGAATTAACAGGGTTACAACATGCTTCTTTACATGGTTCTGTGCAGTGCACACAGTGGCTTTTGGAACAAGGAGAAGATCCAAGTATCTGTCGTAGAAGTGGTGAAAATGCTTTTGAAATGGCTGCGATGAATGATTCTTATGAACAGTTCGCGCTTTTATTGGAACATGCTTCACGTGATCTAGATGAGAAAAATATTTTAGGAAAAAGCTTACTGCATATTTCAGCAAAAGCAGGGAAGTTGAGTCATATCACTTATCTAATTCGAAATGGTGTGGTTATCAACTGTGTTGATATTAATGGTGATACTCCCCTTCACTTAGCTGCAAAAGCTGGACATGTTGATGTTGTGGATCTTTTATTGAGTTGTGGAGCGGATCCGACATTAAAAAATGGTTCCCAAAAAACGCCTGAAGATTTAATAGAAGAACAAAATCTAAAAACCAAACAACTTTTTCAAGATCACGAAAAGATATTTAATCAGTTAATTCCTGGGGATACATACTTACATTTTGCAATCAGATGGGGTAATGCCATTGCTGTAAGATTATTAGCAAAAACAGAAGAAATAAATAAGCAGAATGCAAGGGGAGAAACACCATTGCATGATGCAGTCAAAGTTAGCAACCTAGATTTTGTTCTTTATTTGATTAATAGAGGAGCAGGTCTAAACATTAAAGACTTAGAAGAAAAAACCCCCTTAGATATGGCAGAGGGCAATCAAAAATTGGTTACTGGACTCAAGAAACTGGGTGCACTTTCAGGCGGATAATGCTTGAAGAGGCGGTCTAGTTTAGCGTGAACGATGTCAGTATCGGGGTTTAGCACTTCTAAAGATCGAAGAAGAAACGAGATCTGATTCTCTGGTGAATAGACAGGTTTAAGCATGAGGTAACTGCGTCGTTGCTTTTGTGTCTCTTGTAGGATGAACGGGACATCTTCCCAAAATTGTCTTCTTGTGCTCCCTTGAAAACTTCCGTACACCAAACTGTTGTAGCTCTCTAATCTGTGTCCCAATTCAAGGATTTGATAAAGCAAGGGGTGAATTTTTTCATCATCGATTAAACATAGCTCTTTCACTATGTCGTAAAAAGAGCCTTCATCCTGCATGTTTTGTTTGAAAAGCGCTATTTGTTTTTCAAAGATTTCAAGTGCTTTCTGAGGATCAAAGGGAAATAACGCTCTAGCGATTTTACAATAATCTTGAACTTTATTATCTACGATATTTGGTTGCACAGAATCTAGTGCCTTTCTTAGCAATGCGCTCGCTTTTTCTGGATCAAAAGGTTGAAGGCAGTGAGCGAGTCCGATATGTGCTTTGATATGGCCAATCGATTTACCAATGCGGTCTACGTTTGCGATGCTCCTTCTAAAAAGAGCGTCTGCTAATTCACGATCAAATGAGGCTAGAAATTTTGCAATTTTGGGCAAATATGGGAGTTCTCTCCCAGAATCATTTATTTCTGTTAGGAGGATGCGGAGTTTGGGTAGGAAGAGGACCGGATCTCTACGATCCCAATTTTTTAAAAATTTTAGAATGGCTTGAGAGATGAGATATTTGTCAGAGTTGCTGATTAGCATATCTAGTGATTGAAGATACAGAGAATGGGATTCTTTTGAATCCACGAGGGAGAGACTCACTGCAAGCCCAGAGAAAAGGAGCGATCGGTTGACGGGGTTGTCACATCGCTTGGCGATTTCGTAAGCTTCATTAAAAAGAGGCGGAATCTGATCGGGAAGTGTCAAAGCCTGCCTTTGGATAATCAATAAGAACTCATTGCGAAATGTACAATGGGGATCCCTCTTACTAATTTTCATAGCAGCTTCGAAAATTTTATTGGCTCTTTGAGTATTTAAAGGAGCAAAAGCCTCGGCAATTTGAACCAGCGTTTGGATTTTGAGGGAATGATGAGAAACACCTTGCGCACAATTAAAAAGTGCTTCTAAAAGAATTTCAGCATTCAAAGGGCGTATCAAGAGGATGGCTTTGGCAAGTCTTCGTAAAATACTTTGAATTCCAAAAGTCTCATTTGTCTGGATAGCCAGATGTGTCGCAAGAGCGGGATGATACTTTGCAAGATTTTGAAATAACTCAGATCCACCTGTCCATTCTTCTTTAAACTTTACGGTGGGAATTAGAGTAATGATGCGGTCTAAAATTTCACAAATAAACACATTGTGTCTCAATTTTTTTTGTCTGAAAATCTCATGGATCTTTACGCATGTTTGACTAAGTCGTCCCATTGCTCGCAGTGAGAGGTGCTCGCTAAGCGGTTCTGCACAGTGTTTGAGCAGTTCGGTAAAAGGAAGAGAGGGAGGAGGGGGGTTGAGGGCATTTTTGCGATATCGTAGATATCCAAAACCCAAAACGCTTGCAAAGACAAGGGCTACTTTGGGGATAGAAATTTTATCGACGATTTGAAACACGTCGAAATTACGAAAATCGGGAAAAATTGTTGAAAATCCTATGGAGATCATTCATCTCGAGCAATTTTGAGCTTTTCTGTAATTTTGATGCCAAGGGTGCTCTCTTTCCCTCCTGATGAATGTCAAGTGCGTGCTGCTCGAAATAGTGAAGGGCTGATTTTCGTGCATTATATCGCGATAAGCATTGTCCTATCATGTACAGAATATTGGGAGTATAAGAATCTAGGTTTTGATGAAGCTCTGGGAGTTGGCTCTTTAAAAGTTCGACTATTTGAAAAGGGTCGTCTAGACCATAAAAGATGGTTGTCATATAAAAAAAACTCTCAAGAGGGGGAGGAATTGAATCGTTCTCTAAAGGATTTGTATAACTGTTGCCGATGTTTATCCTTTGGGCACAAGCTGCCGAGGCTTTGTTGAAATAATATTGCGCTGTTTCTTCATCTCCGATTTTTAGATAGCAATTTCCTAAGACAGCGAGCGTTTTTGTAATCCCGTAATCTTTTGTTTTTACCCAACAATCGGAATGGGAAAACTCCAAAAGCTTTTCTGTTGCTATAGGGGAAGTTTTTTCAAATTTTTCTCGCAAGACAAGTTCTTTTTTGTATTGTTCAATGGCGTGATCAATTTGTCCTTCAACACAATAAATATTTCCAAGTTCTCGGTAATTATCCGCTAGATACGAAGCCGCAAGATCTTCTTGCCCAGTTTGGGAGACGTTTTCTGCTATTTTCTTCTTCATATTTAACACGAAAGGACTTTTTTCTCCAAATATGTCACGGTATTCATTCAGAGCATCGACAAAACAGCGTTGAGAGGGTATACGATTGCCGTCTCTTAAGTACATGTTACCTATCTGTTCAATGAGTCTCGTTTTTTTAACGCTTGGCTCTTTTGATATATCTCGGAGTTGTTTAAGAGTTGTTTCTAAATATGCTATTTTAGTTTCGGTGGTTGTGAAACTTCTTATCCATATTCTTTGAAGGTTTTGAGTACTGGGGTGTGTTTGAAAGGTTGGGCATTTAGGCAAAAAAGCAAGAGAATGGCTAAAGTTTCTAACAAACATGTTATCTCCTTGGAGGGTGTATGCG
>JAAKFB010000089.1 GCA_011065235.1 Chlamydiota bacterium
TAGGAAATTGACTAATATTTCGAATATATTAGAGCGTCATTGGGTGTTCTTCTTTGATCAAACTCTCGTATTCGATTTCTGAGGCGAGACACATTGCTACTCGGGCCATCGAGCACAAGCCCATCAGTGCATAATGAGTGGGAGGCTCTCCCAAAGACTCCATAGCTCCAAAAACGATAAGTGCAAACCTGTTTTTATATGCCTGTGTGACAAATTTCAGAATCTCTTCGATAGGACGATCACTCTGTAGCATCTGAGAAGCTCTTTCTCGAATTTTCACCAGTGCTTGACGATGGTTTCTGGTATAACCTGTACAAGACTGCGGTTTGGCATTGCATTCTCTTATAACGAAGAGCATTTCTACGTGCTCGAGTTTTTTGAATAGGTAAGCAGAGTAGCTTTCAGATTTCTCTAAAGTAAGAGCCGCATTGTAAAACTTTAATGCTTGGGAATATTGGCTTTTCGAGAGTTGAATATCACCTAGTTTTTCAAGAGAGTGGACTTGAGTTGGAATGTCTTGCTCTAAATTTGCTTTTAAAAAAATATCATAATAATGGTTAGCTAGTTCATCAATTGAAAGTGAAGAAGGATTATTGTTATTTGATGACAAAACTTTCTCTTCTATTCCAAAAGATAAATCAAGAGGCGTTTTTCTCTCAGAGTTTGTTAATGATAAACTTGCTTCATGCTCAAGTAGAACTCGAACGCCTTCTAAGTAATGCGTTTGTGCAGCAATGTGAAGAGGAGTGTTGTCTCTGCGATCTTGTTCATTTGAGGATATTTTGTGAACAAGACAACCCTGGACAACAGTAATGTTTTTTCGATGTAGGGCCTGGATTAAGAGAGGATCCCCTTCTCTGTTAGTTAGCGAGTTGATTTCTCTAGAAATGGGAATGAGTTTTGACCACTCATTCTTGTCTGCTGTTTCATAAACATGATCGAAGCAGAGCTGTTCTGCCTCCTCTTGAGATAAAGATTGTAGGTGAAGGTCAAACACTTGAGCAATGTTTTGAAGATTTTCGAGTTGCTCCGATGAAGAAACCTCGCGGGTGCTTCCTACTAAAGATCCAGATCCAATCGGTGAAGTCTGCATTTGCTGTCTCCTTATGCTATAGAGATTATTTTGTAGGAAAATCTTAACAGAAATATAACGTTATATTCCAAGAAATATATACCTTACAATTATCAGACGTTAAAAATTTCAGCAATGAGCCTCCTTTCAAAAGGCGTTGATTCAAAGTTTTTTGGTTAGGCTGTCCAATGATTTTTTCACTAGTTGAGTGTTAGGACTGATCCTTACCCACAAGTGCTTTTTTCTCGGGAAATAGCTGAGAAAAAAGCAAATCGAGGACATGTTGAAAAAGCACCCACTTCAGGAGAAGAACTGGAGATATTTTGAGCAAAAAGGCGCGGGGTTTGAGCAGGCAAAAACAAGCCATCACAAGTCATTGAATATCAGTTTGTTAGCCGACTTGTGGGTAAGGATCAGCTTGAAGTGAGATAGGGGACAAGTTGAATTAATATTTGGAGGATACAATGCAACAACTGACCATCAACACAGAAAGTTCCCAATATAAAGCTTATCAAACATTAGAGACAAACTACCGAGATGCAATGTACAAGTGCGCACCGGATCCTCAGTTGCATTGCAGACGCCCGACGTTCGTATGGCAGCAAATGGATTATGCAAAGAACAGATTGGGTCTTGCTATCGCAGAATTGATCAAGCAATTTGGTGTGGGAATTATTGATGCAAAAACTTCTGATCCTAAATTTTTCAAACAAATCCTTCAACAGGTGTCATGGCTTAAACAACCGCAAGATCCTGTCTGTATAGGAACTCAGTACATAGATAAAAGGAGTCTATTATGGGGATTAGGAGATTTTTTAACTCAACACTTGGTAAATACAATTCCACTGCCACTCGACCGAGCCAAATAGCATGGAAAAATTTCTTGATATAGTATGAGATTTTTTTAAGATTTGTAACCGCATCAAACGGGGCAATTTTCCATTGCCATAGCAGCCGCGGGCTGCAAAAGCGAGTCAGGGGATTTTACCCGCTTCCTCGTTCTTTTGCAGGACCATTTTTTTTTGAGTGGTCTGCAACCGCTACAAAAAGAGACGAAGTCATCTTTTTGTGCAGTTACAGTCAGTGGCTGCTAGCGCACAGCAAAATCGGTCCGTTCGAAGAGGGACAGTACAACGTACAGACCGCTGAGAGTAGGAGCCGATTTGGCAAAGCGATCGCAGCTCAAGACGCGAAGCGCCATATTAAAAATTTTTCATTTTTTAATTCGATATTTTGAAAAAATATCGATAGATCTTTTTGTGGAATTTGCGATAGCAAATACCTCAAAAATTCAGCCGCTAATAAGCTTTTTCACGGCAGACTTATCTTGATAGCCCACAGCACGTTTCTTCTCTTTTCCATCTTTGAATACAATAAGCGTAGGAACGCCGCGGACTTCGTATTTTTCCATGAGATTAGGGGAGCTATCGATATTGACCTTGACGATGGTCACTTTCCCCTTCATCTCCTCTGAGAGACTTTCCAGAACAGGCGTCAGTCGCTTACAGGGGGGACACCAAGGGCCATAAAAATCGACTATCACAGTTCCGGAGCTTATTTCTTGATCAAAAGACTGCTCGCTTACTTCCTGAATATTCCCTGCAAATGCAGCGCAGGTAACGAGAAGAAAAAATAGTGTAAAGCGGATTTTCACCTGGCCTCCTATTTGGTTCCACCACCGAGAATAAATTCTTTAATGGTGTCTCTATCTCTTAACCCTACAAGGCGTCCAACTTCTTTCCCATCTTTAAATAAAACCAGAGTCGGAATCGAGGTGACTTGAAAGGAGGAAGCCGTTTTTTGCGCTTTATCGATGTCAATTTTTGCAATTACAGCTTTTCCAGAGACGTCATCGGCCACTTCCTCTAAAACAGGAGTTAACATTCGACAAGGGCCGCACCAATCCGCGTAAAAATCGACCAAGGTCAGGCCTGAAGAAACTCCTTCTTCAAAATTTTCTTCGCTTAAAAGTTTAAATTTTTCGCTCATCATTTCCTCCAAACAAAGCTACTATCTATCTTATCATAATAGGTGATCATTGTCTAATCAACGATTCCAAGTTTGAAGAAGAGCATCGCAACCAATCTTGAGGCGCATCCAGGTCGTATAGGCCGATTTTCCTTGATTTCGCTTTTGGCGCAAAACTGGAATGGAATGGGTTGGAAGCCTCGTCAACCCTATCATGGCAACCACAAAAGGAGCTTTCATTTTGATCTTGAGAACCGCATCTACCATTTTACGACTCATTGCCACAAACATCCCCGCATCTTTGGGAACGTGGCAGATCCGATGCAAAAGCCCTTTGAAAATTTTAGAGGTCCATAGGCGAAAAGAAGACTCGTACTCCCCTTTTCTCCCAGCAAAAACGGCTTCGTAACCCTCTTGGAGCTTTTCAATAAGTTGGGGAATGGTAGAAGGAGAGTCCTGCAAATCCCCATCCATCGTCACGATCACTGATCCCTTGGCCTCTTTCAGCCCTTCGAGTACAGCTCGGTGCTGCCCCCCATTTGTCTCTAGAGCAATCATTCTAGTATGCGGGTCTCGAGCCGCTAAAATGTCTAAAATTGCGCGAGACCGATCAGGCGAAGCATCATCGACAAAGATAATTTCATGCGGTCTTTTTAGAAGAACTTCTTTCAATTGAGTATAAAGCTCTTCAAGCACATCCTGATTTTGATAAATCGGAATCACAATACTGATCATTTTTTATCCATTCTATGGTTTTAGTTAAGCCTTGCTCTAGAGTATGAGACGCTTCCCATCCGAGCAGCTTTTTTGCTTTTGCGGTATCGGCAACCCAATAAGGTTTATCAGATAAATGTGGAGGACAAGTATCTTTTGCAAGGGAAATTCTTCTTCTCGTCAACTCTTCAATCATTGTGATCACCTCTTCATTGGTCGTCTGCACCCCTGTGCCAATATTGAGGATCTCGCCTGTGACTTTCTTATTCCAACAGAGCAGGCAGGCATCAACGACGTCCTCCACAAAGATGAAATCTCGGGAAAATCCAGGCGCCGTCAATGCCAAAGAATTCCCCTGCAAAGCTGCCTTGATTGCTTTGGGGATGAGACGCTGGGAAGATTCGTAGTAGCCATAGACAGAAAAGACCCTTAAAATGCTAATGGGTTTGCAAAATTCCTGTGCAAATTGGCCCGCCAAAAGGCTGCAGCAGGCTTTGGTCACTCCATAAAAGGTCGTTGGTTCTAATACACTGTCTTCACGCATCGGGATGGAAGGACTGCCATACTCAGAAGATCCACCCATGTGGAGGAAGAATTCATAATCGATCTCTTTTGTCGCTTCTAAAAGATGATAGGTCCCTAAAAGATTGCTATGTAAAATTGAAAACCGGTTCCGATGAGATGTAGATGCCCCATGTGCAGCAAGATGAAAAATTCCACGCGGCGCGATCTCCTTGACAATCGCTTTTAGAGCATCGAACTCTGTCAAATCCACACGATGCAAAAAAAGATCATCGACATCTTTTAGCCTCCAGAGGTCACTCTCAGGGCGTATTAAAGCGTGAACTTCACCAGCCGAGGCCAATTTTCTAGCTAAATTCGCTCCGACAAATCCACTAGCACCTGTAATGAGGATCGGCTTTTTTGATTGCATTTTTCCTCTAAATTTATCTATCATGGCGAACAAATTCATTAATTACCAGACCATGAAATCATCTTTCGAATTATGTTTGTTTAGTGTCGATCCTTCGGTGATTCGGTCAGATGGAATCGAAACCATTGTGGTGGACTGGGAGACAAAAGGAAAGCGGACCCGGCAAAGAGGGTTCAACACGCAAATCAATTACAACACAGTTGAAGATCTCCAAAATGCACGCGACGCATGCGATGCGAATATCCTTTGTCGGATTAATGCTGTTGGACCAAGCACCCCGAAAGAAATTCACAATGCCTGTGAGCATGGAGCTGATGAAATTCTGATCCCCATGGTGAGAACCGTCGAAGAGGTTCAGCGCGTCCTAGAATGGGTGAATGGGCAGATTGGGGTGGGAATTTTGATCGAGACAAACGCTGCAATCGAAATTGCCGCGGAGTTAACACAGCTCCCTCTATCGCGTATTTATGTGGGGCTCAATGATCTCGCTATCGAAAATCGCAGCCGTAATATTTTCACGCCTCTAATTGATGGAACTATAGAGAGGGTCCGTGCACTCATCGATGTTCCCTTTGGTGTCGCAGGTCTCACTCTGCCCGAGAAAGGATACCCAATTCCTTGTCGCTTGCTCATCGCAGAACTCATGCGCCTCGATTGTCAATTTAGCTTTTTGAGACGCTCTTTTCTCGCCGATGTGAACAAGCACAATCTATCTATGGAAGTCAAACACCTTCAATCCGCACTAGCTGTTGCATCTAAGCGCTCTTTTTTTGAGATTCAGCGAGATCACGAGCATTTCGTCCAAAAGGTAGAATTACTCAATCAATGCGAAAAACAACTTATCTAAATATCCTTATTGGAATTGCAATCTTTTGCGTTGGATTTTATTTATGTCGTTTTCAAGAGATTAATCTCGACGATGAAACTTGGTTCTTGCAAGTGGTCAATCGTTTCCTTTCTGGAGATGTGTTATATCGTGACATTTTTTTGGGTGTCACCCCTCTTTCCGTGTACATCACCTCTTTTTTTTGCTGGCTTTTTGGAGTCGAACTCCTCGTCGCACGTGGCGTACTTGTCCTCTATTACGTCTGTACCATTCTGCTCACTAGAGCCATTTTACAAGAACTCGAGATCCCGCAGCGCTATTCTCTCCTCCTAATCCTGGCATTTTTTGTATTCATGCATCCCCAACACACCTGGGCATTTTCGGGATATAACAGTCTAGCATGTGTATTTTTCCTAGCATGTTTTCTGATGATGCTCAAATGGACAAATCGCAAATCCCTTTCTTCCTTAATCTTTGCAGGAGTTTTTGCCGGGTTGTGCTTTGGCTCCAAACAAAATTTGGGCCTTATTGCCCTCTTTGGGGTTTTAGCAAGCTTTTTTGTCTCTCGCAGAAACAAAAAAGAGGCTTTTGCCATCTTGCTTCCTTTTCTTCTCGTGGGCATTGGAATTTTATTGCCCATTTTCTTGCAAGGAGGATTTGATGGATTTCTGGAATATGCGTGGCTCAACAAAAAAAAATATCTAACTTCAGAGCACTGCAATTACTTTCTCATCCCACCCCATTGGGATAGTTATTCTGCTCTGATTTTTGCGGCTCCCTTCCTATGCACTGGTATTATATTCTTAGCTCTATTGCGCTCCCAAAAAAGAAATAGCATCATCCTTGCCATTTTTCTCATCTGCAGCTTTTTGGGCCTTTATCCTCGGCCCGATAACGTTCAAAAATT
Source organism: Chlamydiota bacterium (assembly GCA_011065235.1). GTDB lineage: Bacteria > Chlamydiota > Chlamydiia > Chlamydiales > Rhabdochlamydiaceae > Sacchariniichlamydia. The sequence continues at coordinate 6,422 of JAAKFB010000089.1, forward strand.
GACCTGCATTCCCCTCATTTTGATCACGATCCTCTATGGTTATAACCAAATCCAATCCGCCCTACGCCTTCAAGTACGCGATTTTTTACATACGACCATGATCATTTGGCTCTTTTTAGGAATGGGGATGCGGATTTACGCAAAGAAGGAACATCTCATTCTTTGTAACCTTCCTCATTTCAAGGGAGTTTTTATCACCCATGAAGCTCATGATCATTGGTGGTCTGTCAAGGACAGCCTCGCAAAGATGGAGATTGATAAAAACTGCTTTTTCCTCAGTACACATGGAGGTTTTTACTACCTCTTATTCGAGCTAAAAAACCCTACACTTTTTGATTATCCCATTTATCCTACTCTGGGCCTTCATGGGGAGGACAAAGTGATCGATCAAATCAAAACAGGGGAAATCCACTATGTCTTCACCGATCATCCTTCCTGGACGAATTGGCTAGAACAAAAAAAAGACCGTCGCCCTCTTCAACTAGAGACATATCTCAAACAAGAGATGGCCGCTGAGGATCTAGGAACTATCTTTCAGATCTATCAAACCGCTGATTCTGCAAATCTTCAAAAAAAACTATTACAAAAGTCGCGGGTTGAATTGGAATATACACCCTCTAAAAAAAGAATCCTGCGAGTGACATAAAAAAGGGCTCTTTTTTATGCTCGAGCAGCCCGCGGCGACTAGGGCAAAGGAAAATTGGCCCGTGCAAAGTG
>JAAKFB010000009.1 GCA_011065235.1 Chlamydiota bacterium
AAGTATTAACGGGAAAAGAAGAGAAGTTACAAATTTAAGGAAAAGACACCAAACAATCCTCCGCTGCTTAGGCCCTCCCTACGAAAAATTCTATTACGCTACCCTATGGTGACGAATCACGGTTGGATATCCTTTTCATCGCATCCTTCACTTATGGAGCGATTGAAATCACCGTCGCTTGCCTGCTCATGCAAATTGTGATGGATCTCTCACTCTCAGCAAAGCACTTTTCGAAGGGACAATACCTAGAAGGGGTATGTGAAGCATTGCTCGCAAGCGGTCATACTCTTCAAGCCATTCCTCAGCTAAAAGTTTTAGAATGGAAGTGGAAATACAATCCCAACCTAACTGCCGAACTCAAACAGAATGAAAGAGGGTTTGTCTATCTCGATATTCCCGATGAGTATGTCCATTCTCTCTTCGAACTCTGCGACGATCCAAAAGCACAATTACCTCCCTACTTCGGTGAGAATAGGTCTGGAGCTCACATAAGCGTGATCCTCACCAGCGAGATGCTCGCAAAAAATGGTCTTACGATTGCAGATGTAGGCAAGAAATTTACATTCCGTATTGCCCAAATGAACTCGGTGAAGCCCGATGGCTGGAATGAGGTCGATAAGGTCTATTTTTTAACACTGAGTTGTCCAGAACTAGAATCTGTCAGGCAACGTCACGGCTTCTCGCCAAAAATCCAAGATCATGACTTCCATCTCACTTTCGGCATCTGCAAAGTCTAGATTTTTAATTTTATTTTTGATAACGTCCTCTGCTTTCTAGGAGGTTGCCATGACTACACACTATATTAGCTATCAAGATAAGACCGTTTCCATTCCGCCAATTCCAAAATTCAGTCTCTCGATGACATCGTGCACCCGCTTTTGTTGTTTGAGTACCGCTGATGAAAAAGTTTCTCAGGAAACTGCCAAGTCTGGCCTATTTGCAATGAGGATCGCTACGGGATTCGCTTCGATCGCTCTTAATCCTTCCATTTGTATTGGTGGACATCTTTTCAATATCGCCTGTAGCAGTTGGAATCCCTCGATCTATTCTGTTGCAAATATTGCTTTTTCAGTTTTATCCATAGGAGTGATCGCTAAAGTTAATGAAAATGGTGCATTGACAGAACTTTCACATTTTTTGTGGGATCATTCAAAAATCGCATTCGAAAATGTTAATGAAATCGAATCTAAAAATGCTGAATACGTTGTCTTTAGCAAACCACCTTCAATTCCTGAGCCAGAAGAATCGGGAATCCTCTGTTGGATAACGTCCAAATTCAACACCATCATTTTTAAAATTCATTCCTTCTTCCTCTGGATAAAGAATCAATTTTCCTAAGAGAGTGTTTATACCAAGCGCAAGAAATAAAATCATAAAATAGGACAATAGATTTTTGTCGAAATTCAAGTCTGGAGTTCGAAGGCAACTTGAATAAGTTGCTGAGAATGAAGACGAAGAATTGCAGGCAAAAGATATCTGCTATTTATGATTTTATTTCTTGCGGTTGGTATTACACCCTCTCTAAATATTCGCATCATCGGTGCTGAGCAAAGTGCGTAGGCTTTGGCCTGCGACTTTGCGACCTACGAGGGAAATTGACTCGGTGAGCGGGATATCCTTGGGACAGACCTGTACGCAATTCTGCGCATTTCCACAATCAGTCACGCCTCCTTCTTCCATCATGGGAAGGAGCCTCTCTTTTGCTGTGAGCTTGCCCACGGGATGAGCATTGAAGAGGCGCACTTGCGAGATGATCGCCGGGCCAAGGAATTTTGACCGTTTGTTCATTTGAGGACACGCTTCATTGCAACAGCCACAGCTGATGCACGTGGAGAGGATGTAGCGCTCTTCTTGGACCTTGGGATCGATTTTGGGACCGAAACCTTTATCAAGAGCATTATCGGTTTCTACCCAGGCCTGGATCTCTTTGAGGTTTTCAAACATCTCTGTTCGATCCACAACGAGATCTTTGATGAGAGGATAGGTGGTGAATGGGGCAACGGTAATGGTCTCCGTGCCGGTTGCTTGAAGCACTTTGTCGATGAGGACAACGCAGCCTTGAACGGGACGACCATTGACGAGCATCGAGCAAGAGCCACAGACCACTTCTAAACACCCTTGTTCCCAGGCAACGGGTGTGACCCTTTCCCCATTTTTGTTGATGGGGGTTTTCTGGATGTCCATGAGTGCTGAAGTGAAATTGTAAAAGGGCTTGAGCTCGAGCTCAAATTCTTCCCAATACTGTTTGCCCGGGACTCCACGGTAGATTTTTAGAGTGAACTTTTTGGCCATACTTTCTCCGTAACAAAAAGGGCGTTATAAGGGAAGTTGGATGTTGTCTGGAACATTTTCCAGCTTGGGTTTCACCCGCTTGGCATGGGCATAATCGCGCAAGATGGGTTTGAGATGGCGCAAGTCAACGGGACTGTAAGTGATTTCCGGTTCGTCTGGTGCATAGGTGGCAATAGTGTGTTTGAGCCAGTTTTCATCGTCTCGTTTGGGAAACTCAGGCTTATAGTGAGAGCCGCGGAACTCGTTGCGAAGAAGTGCTCCCTTGGTCATGACCATTGCAAGTTCCAGCATGTAGCGGAATTGGTTGGCAAAGGTATAAGTCTGATTCATCAGATTGCCTTTATCATCGAGGGTGATGTTTTTGTACCTCTCTCGGATTTCCTTGAGTTTATCAAGGGCTTTTTGGAGTCCCTCGTTGTCCCGTTTGACCGTGACATAGCGGACCATGACGTCAGCCATATCGTCATGGAGTTTATGGACGTTTTCTTTGCCGCTGCGCGAGAGGAGATCCTGTTTGAAGGCTTCTTCTTGAGCCACGGCCTCTGTAAAGCACGAGTCGGGGATCTCTTTTTCTTCGAGCGTTTCGATATAGCGAGGCACTTCGACACCGGCGACGAGGCCTGCATAAATGCAGGCAACGAGGGCATTTGCCCCGAGACGATTCGCCCCGTGGTATTGGAACTCGCATTCCCCGATAGCAAAACAGCCTTTGATATTGGTCATTTGACGGAATCTAGTGAGCCGATCGGGATCATCACTCGCTGGCCAATCGCACCAGGCCCCTCCCATCGAATAATGAACGGCGGGGAAGATTTTCATGGGGACTTTGCGGGGATCTTCTCCTGTGAATTTTCGGTAAATATCGAGAACGGATTCGAGCTTGTGCTGCGTAGCTTCCGGCAAGTGGGTCACATCGAGATGAACTTGATTTTTTCCATCGATCCCAAGGCCCATTTCACAGACACGTAAGACTTCGCGCGCTCCAATATCGCGTGGGACGAGATTGCCAAAAGCAGGATAGAGCTCTTCGAGAAAATACCACGGTTTTCCCGTCTCGCCGCAAGGGATTTCTTTCCCTTCGGGAGTCGTGATGGTTTTGGAGGAATCGCCGTAAACCCAGATGCGTCCTCCTTCACCGCGGACCGATTCAGAGATGAGGCGGAGTTTGTCAGCTCCAGGGATTGCCGTCGGATGAATCTGGATGAATTCTCCGTTAGCATATTTCATCCCTTGCATGTAAAGCCGGCCCATCGCGGCGCCTGTGCAAAAGGTAGAGTTGGTCGAGTATTTAAAGATGAGCCCAGGTCCCCCGGTCGCAAAAATGACCGCATCTCCTTTGAGGATTTTGTGCTCCATATTGACCATGTCCATCGCAACAATGCCGCGTGCTGTCCCCTCATTATCCATGACAAGGCGCATGAACTCGAAAAACTCAAACTTTTCAACAAGCCCTTTTACTTCGTAGCGACGGACTTGCTCATCGAGAGCATAGAGGAGCTGTTGTCCGGTGGAGGCTCCACAAAAAGCGGTTCGATTGTAAAGGGTTCCTCCAAAGCGGCGTACATCGATGTTCCCTTCTTTGGTTCGGTTGAAAGGACAGCCAAAGCGGTCCATCATCCGGATAATCCCAGGAGCAGAAAGGGCCATTTCTAAAACGGGAGGCTGGTCAACGAGAAAGTCCCCTCCTTTGATCGTGTCATATGCATGAATCGCGGGAGAGTCATCTTCGTTCTTCATGTTGAGGGCTGCATTGATTCCACCTTGCGCACAAACGGAATGGGAGCGTTTGACTTTGGTGACGGAGACGAGTTTGACATGGCATCCCAGTTCTGCCAGTTTCATTGCAGCTGCAAGGCCTGCAAGTCCTCCGCCTACAACAACGACATCTTTCTGTTTTTCCGCCATTATGTCCCTAATGTTTTAAGTTGAGAAAATAGGTGCCCCAAACAGCTATCAATCCTAAAGCAGCAATTGCGATCATGAGTACAACGGTCACTCTCCGAGCTCCTGTTTGTGCAGCCGCCCGGATCATCCACCCCCAGGTGAGCATCGAGGTCCATAATCCATTGAACGCATGGAAGGCCGCACTCAAAACAAAAACTGAATAGACTGCTACCCATACTGGACTTTTAAACGTATCGCGCACGCTCAAAAGGGTTGCTGTTCCAAAAGTCGGTGCAGCGACAGCAACTTCGCCTCTTTTTAAATGAACACTTGTGAGCGCATTGACAAACTTTTGTTTCTCTTGGTGGCTTTGTGCGGTTTGCAAGATGACGGCATCTTGGGGGCTATAGCGAACGTCTTCTTTTTCACGCAGATCTTTTGCAGCACTGAAAAGGGCAGCATCGCTACGACTTTCTTTGCCCTCTTGGCGCATCTGATCCAGTGCTTTCATGTCATAGAGTTTGACATCGAGTCTTTGCGCTACTGTGTAGAGCCCAGGATCTAGACTCACTTTGACGTAATAGGTGGGATTTGGCGTTCCAACGTTGACCGATTCGGGATATTCCAAAAAGCGGAATTTGACGATGTGCATGGTCAAAAGAATGACTAAAATCCACGAAGTAATCCTCTGCCACGTATAGGCACGGTTACGGCTATATTTTAAATGGGGTTTACTTCCATCGCTAGGGATCGAATTTGGCTTGGCCGTGAGAGAATAACGGACTCCCCAAACCATATGAATGAGAATGGGTAGTCCCAAAAGAGTAACTTCAATCACGGTCAAATACGGCAAGTCATGGATGAAATTCACCATCCGGATAAACCCTTTGCCGCTATCTCCGAGTAAAAGAGCTGCCTGAGAGTTTGTAGTCAGATGTTCTACCAAGAAGAGGACAAACCACATCCCCGTTAACGAATGAAGCCGTCTCCAAATAAATGCCTTGGGAAGTGCGTCGAGTTTAGATGTCATGGCTATTTCTTATAGCATTTGTGCTCATTTCAAAGCAAAAAATTGAGAGATGTTATCTCCTGTGACTTTCTCGACCACTTTGAGATCGCATTCTTTGAGTGCGGCGATTTTCTCAGCCGTTTCGATCACGTAGGCGGGCTCATTTTGTTTGCCCCGCTTGCTCTGAGGGGCCAAATAGGGAGTGTCTGTTTCGATAAAAATCCGATCGAGTGGCACGTACTTGACCACCTCGCGCAAAAGCTCTGATTTCTTATACGTGATGATTCCAGAAAATGAGACGAACCATCCTCGATCCAAACAGCCACGCGCCTCTTCAATCGTCCCAGTGAAACAATGCAAAACGGCTTTCCGATCGCGATACTGCTCATCGCTAATTGCAAAAAGATCTTCAAAAGCATCGCGACAGTGAAAAATCACCGGTAGGTTCACCTTCTTGGCCAATTCAAAATAGCGACTCAAATAGTGTTGCTGCATTTTTTTTGGTGAATGTTCATAGAAATAGTCGAGCCCCGTCTCTCCTATTGCAACCAGATCGCTGACAGCTTTTTCGACGAGGGGGAAAAACGCTTCTCCATCCTCCTCGACGTCATGAGGTGTGGTGGCAGCAGTGTTGTAAATCCTCTTGCAACGCTTGGCGAGCTTGATCCCCTCTTCAAGTGATGGACGATCTGTGCAAATGTTAATGAGGGTTTCCACACCAACGGCTTTTGCCCTCTCTACAACGGCATCGACATCGGGCAAAACTTGGGGACTTGTTAAATGTGCATGGGAATCAATCATGCTCCAAATTTTAGCTCAAGATCGATTTTGTGGATATCGCGTGTTGTCAAATAATGGACATTATCCGGTTTTTGATTGGAAGGCTGATAGGAGCCAGTTTTCAAATAGGGTTCCACCTTAGTAAATGTATAGCCATGAACAAAATCTCTCCCAGAAAAAGGTTTGGAAAATTCTTCTTCGACATGCCTTTCCCAGTCCCGCTCACAACTATGTCCCCAGCTGCGCACTTTGCGCAAGCATTCCTCTTTGCTACGGACCCAGCTATAGTGGTGGATGAGGGGATCTTCTTTGCATGCATAGCGCAATTTTTTGCCCTCAAGAATTTGATACGTACCACCTCGCTCTTCAGAATTCATAAGTGCATCGTAATGTAAAGCGGATTTACATGTCAGCAAGGGCGTATCTTCTATCTTTTTTGCTCGATAACTCGCCTCTCGAAAGTACCAATAGCATGCAAGATGCAAAGCGCTATATTCACTAAGAGGAAATGTCCTTAGCCATCTGGCAAACCGCTTGCCTTCGACAATTTCATCGACGTCTAGAAAGAGGATGTGAGTGATTTCAGACTTGACGTAGTAGGTGCCGATGAGGCGACTGAGGTTGTGCCAAAAGTGGGTGGAGTGCCTCCCATAAAAATTGTCTTTTGACCATGCATATTGAAGAAATGTGATGTCGGGATGGGCTTGATAGATCCCTTGAAGCAAGGAGGAATTTTCCGGTTTGCCATCAAAAAAATGATCGCAAACGGGGATGAGAATTTGATCAGAAAAAAGGCGCGCCTCTTCGAGACAATGTCTCAAGAAGCGCGCTTCATTACTAGAAAAATTGATGATCGTCGCTAGCACATTTTCAATTTAGCTCAATATTTTTTATGTGTACAAGTATTCGCTTTAATTGAAGTTCGTAGATTTGCGCATGTAGCCAATGGTTAGAGGTCTTAAAAATGCCTGCATCCATAATCTTAGTACTTACTTTCATTGTCGCAAGACAGCTCATTGTTCGAAACGCAAAATTAGCGGTAAACAAATCAATTGGATTGATAACTCTATCCATTGGAAATACATGTTGTGTGAATAAATGTGTTCCATAGAGCATTCCACAAACTGCCAATACTGTCCCAACCGCCAAAGTCACTGCAAGAGCTTTCTCAGAAAAAACTGCGTCTTGGTACTTTTTTTCAGCATCAGTGAGCTCTTTTTTAGAGAGCTTTTTGAGCATTGCATCATCAGTGAAATGACAATTCTTAATTTTACATAAATCCATATTATTTTCTCCCAAAATCAATTAACTAGTAATTATAGCATTCTTTTTGTTTTTTTGTCTATTCAGTTTTTTCTTTAAATAAACGTGCGTCATTAGCCTGTTGATCTAGGTGTTTTGCGTACGTCCAATGAGAGGAAACTTCTTTGACCGCTACAGGCCAAAGCCTTTTAATCCCAATAGCTCCCAGCGCATAACTCGCCACATGGGTCACACAGCTAGCAGCGAAACGAACAGCCGGATGCAAATGAACTCCCGAGAGATGAGCCATATTTCCAAGAAATCCAAGAACAATTGGAGTGGCAACTTGTGCGATTAGAAAAGCTGAATAGGCAATCCCGCCAGCTGCCAATATGCCTCCAATAACTAAAGCGATTGCATGGATGCGCTGACTTGAGGCATCATCTTGGCAAATTGTTTTAACGACAGTACATTGCTCTTTATTGAGCTGATCCACATCATAGGTGCGCCATCCTGTATTTTTATCAACCGTGTAAATGGGCGGTTTCTCAACAGGGGGTAGTTCCACAACGGGGGGTGGAGTGGGAGTTTTGTTAAAGTTAAACATATTTTTATCCTCCTTAAGAAATAGTTAAACTACTATTATAAAATAATAGACGATTACATTATACGATTATAATATTATTTAATAAGCAGTAAATTTTTCATTTGCGCAAAAATTTGCTTCAATTTTAATATCAAAGACGATGCGCTATCTCTTTTGCCTCCTCTTACTCTGCAGCTCCCTTGTGGCTGCTCCTCCCAAAGTGGTTATTTTCGACTATGGAGGGGTCGTTGCCAAGGTCGATCGCCGCCCTGTAATCGGCTTTCTATCGGAAAGTCTCGATATCCCCTATCGAAAAGTCAAAAAAGATTTTTCCTCTGAAAAATTCTATATAGCTTTAAACCGATCGCTGAATTATTGGGAACATTACTCCCATAAGCAGCTATCCAGAGATTGGATTGAAGAATTGGAGCGTCACAAACGGATGATCGTGCAGCCTACCCTTGGAATGCAGGATTTAATCCTCATGATCAAAAATCAGGGAATCCAAGTGGCTCTACTGTCCAATACAAATACCCATCGGGCCCGCTTCATCGAGTCGATGGGAGGATATGACTTGTTTGATCCTGTCTTGCTCTCTTGTTTTTTGGGTGTTAGAAAGCCGCACCCCAAGATCTATAAGAAGCTCTTGAAAAACCTCAAGTATCCAGCAAAAGACTGTCTCTTTGTTGATAATCAAGCGCAAAATGTGGAAGCTGGGAAAAAAATGGGGATCAATGGCATTGTGTTTGAATCGGTCGATCAGCTCGCGGAAGCCCTCAAGCAAGAGGGAATAGAATTAAAAATCAGCCATAGAGGAACCAGATCCGCAGAGAAATTATGATCGCGAAGTGCCTCTGTGTTCTCTATGGTTTTTTATAGAAAACCTGCAATCTCGAGGAGGAAGATGTCTTTAGGAGTCACCTTTTTTAACGGGGCTCCCTCCTCGTTTGGAAGAGAGGCCTCCTCCTGCAGGGGATCCCAATAGGGCTCCACCTCTTTATACTCATAACCCCTCACAAAATCACCCTCGGTTTCCATAAGAGCCTCCCAATCTCGCTCCCAATGATGTCCCCAAGAACGGACTTTTTGAAGCATTTCCTCTTTTGTCCTCACCCAGCTATAGTGATGAACGAGAGGCTTTCCATCTAGGACATATTCTCGCTCTTTCTTTCCTTCGATTTTGAAGAACATCCCCATCCTTTCATCTTCATTGAGTAGGAGCTCTGTGGTAAGCAGATCACGCCTGATCAACAACGGACCATCGGGATAGACGGTGGCACACTGGCGCGCCGTCTTGAAATACCAATAGGTGGCAAAACGCAAGGACGCATAGTCGGTGAAGGGAACTTGTCTGAGATTTGCGGCAAAAATCTCATCGACATCGAGGAAAAGGACATAGTCGATGTCCGCGTGTAGAAAATAGGTCCCAATTAGGCGGGCACTATTGTGCCAATGTTGCGCCCAGCCGGGACTTTGGGGGATCCATTTCGAGGGAGTGCCATACACCTCTTCTTCGCTATACGCAAACTCGATGAAATCGATGTCGGGGTATTTGTGATAGAGGCGTTGGAGCAACGAGAGGTCTTCGGGCTTACCATTATAAAAGTGATCGCACACGGGAATCACGATTTGATCGGAAAAGGAGGCAACTGAGCGGATGCACTTATCCAAAAACCGGAGATCATGGGTGCAAAAGTTGATAACCGAGGCGAGTTTAGTCATACAGGAGATACTTCTGTCTTTTCTCTAAAAAGGCTTTCCGCTCGTCTTTGTCGTACCCAATGAGTTTCCAGGCAACATATTGTTCTTTTTCAATGATATTGAAAATATCTTCACATCCATTGACTTTGCAAAAAGAGCTTTTGTCTGCGGGCGTAAGCTCTCCCATTTTTGCTCGAAAGGGAATGGGATAAAGGGTTTTGAGCATGCCGATTAGCATGTATTGAACGGCAAGGGGACGGTATTTATGGGGATCGGTGATCGTGATTTTCACTCCTTCGCACTGCTTGTCTTTGAACTTCCCATAAAAAGGGCGATAGTGAAAGGGAAGGAATTTCACACCGGGCAGCTTTTGAGCATTCAGTTTGGCAGCAAAGTCTTCGGCATCTATCCAAGGTGCTCCCACAACTTTGAAGGGCAAGGTGTATCCAATGCCAATATTGACAATGCCTAAATTTCCTAAAATCCCAGTCGATGCATAGTAAAAGGGGGTGTCGGGCTCTGGGATGTAGGGGCTTGTCGGGATCCACGAAAGTCCGGTGTCTTTGTAGGTCATATTCCGCTTCCAGCCTGACATGGGGACAATTTGAAGCTTGCACCCAATTTTGTACTCTTCATTGAAAAAGCGGGCGAGCTCTCCGACGGTCATCCCATGACAGTAGGGAACATTGATGTAGCCCAAGAAGGAGCGCCATTTGTCCTGAAGCATGGGGCCATCGACGACGAGTCCCCCCATTGGATTTGGCCGGTCGAGGACGACGACGGGGATATTTTTTTTCGCCGCTTCTTCCATCGCATAAAAAAGGGTAGAAACATAGGTGTATGAGCGGCAACCGATTTCCTGGATGTCATAGACAAGGACGTCGACATCTTTGAGCATCTCATCCGTTGGGCGTCTCGTCTCTCCGTGCAGGCTGAAAATCTGAATCCCATCTTTGCTTTTGGTGTGGTGGATTTTTTCTGATGCGGATAATGCCCCTGCAATGCCGTGTTCGGGAGAGAAAATTGTGGTGAGTTTGGTATTTTTCTTGAAGAGCTCGATTGTCGAGCATAATTGACTGTCGACTCCTGTGTGATTGGTGATCAGTCCCACCCGTCTTTTGTGGGTAGCAACGCTGTTGCCCTCTTCAAAAAAACGGTCGATCCCCAGCTGGACATTCGAAAAGAGGGTGAATGGAAGGAGTAGAAAAATCAGGAGTTTCATCGGTAGCGCCTCGAGGCTTGTCTTTGTTCAATCACCACTTGATCGTCGTTAATAAAAAAGGTATCGAGATCAAAGATCTTACAATAACTCACGGGCAATGGCAAAACTTTTGCATCCCTATTTTCTAGCAATACGTCATATAGGGAGATTTGATCAACAAATGGAGGAGGGTTTTCTTCTTGTGAAAGCTGTAGGCACCTGTCAACCCAGGCTTGCACCAGTTGCTTTGCCCCTTCGGTTTGGTTGATGAAAATGGTCGCTGCATTGATGGCATGCTCGCGGTTTCCCTGGAACACTTCCATAAAACGGACAGAAAAATCCACCTGTTCGAAGAGGGAAAAATCGGGTTTCTGAAGAAAAACTGCATCGGCATCGACCCAAAGAAGCGGGGTTTTTGCCTTTTCCAATTTTTCCATGATGAACAGGGGTTTCATCGCCACATTTTTTTCCCAACTTCCCCTCGATTCTAGAGGTTCAGCCTCTAGGGGAATCCCAAAATTGGCGCACGATGTTTTTAATTCCATCACCTCTTGTTGATAAGGGGTGTTTGGGGTATAAAAGCAAATGACTTTAACTGGATGCATAAGATGACCCTTTTTGCTAGTAATCAAGCGCTGTTTTCAGCTTATTTTCAAGCGGATTTTTTTGGCAAATGTATCTTTTTGGGTCTTTTTGCCCTTTCAATCATCTGCTGGGTGGTTTTGGTTTATAAGACTCTCCAGGTGCGGAAAGCAAAAAAATTAGCCTTTGCCTTTGAAAAAGTTTTTAACAAAAACAAAGAACAACTGCTCAATATGAGTGTAAAGCAGTCCCATCCCTTTGCTGAAGTTTTTGTAGCACTCAAACAAAAAACACTGGAAATTCTCAACAAAAATCACTTCTTTGCTGAAGACAAAGAAACCATCTATCTCACCCGAAGCGATCTGGATCTCGTCGAATCTCATGTCCTCACTACGATTTCTTCTGAGTCTAAACGGCTCGAAAAAAACCTCTTTGTCCTCTCTACGATTTACTCTCTGGCTCCCTTTTTGGGTCTTCTTGGAACCGTCTGGGGAATTTTAGTCACTTTTTCTGAATTGCAGACAGGTGGTAGCGCCACTTCCAACACGGCGATGCTCGGTGGGCTCTCAACAGCGCTCGCTACTACTGTTTTGGGTCTTTTGATCGCAATCCCCGCTCTTGTTTCTTATAACTGGCTGCGCAACACGTTCAAATACCTCTCTTCAGATATGGAGGATTTTCTCTACAAGCTTCTCTCCACTTTAGAACTCCAATACCGCAAACCTTTATGAGACAAAAAAGACTCGTTCATTTAACCGATTCTGCAGAAGACCAAGGAAGTATCAATCTCACTCCCCTCATCGATGTGGTGTTTGTCGTCCTCATCCTTTTTATTTTGATCGCCCCCATGTTGGAAACGGATAAAGTAAAACTCGCAAATGGCCCGGCAAGAGAGGGCAGCGCAGCCACCAATCCCAGCTCTCTTGTCATCCACGTGCATGAGGACAACACTCTTTGGATCAACAAAAGGGAAATCCAAGAGCAAAGTCTGCGCCCCCTTCTACAAGCTCTTCATGCAAAAAACCCGAAACTCATTCCCCAGCTTTATCAAGATCGCGGGGCTTTTTTTGGCACGTATCAGTTGGTCAAAAATGCAGTCGAAGAAGCGGGATTTGAAGAGCTCGATGTGATCTTGGAACCTGGAAGATGAAGAAGACCTGGTTATTTGTTATTGGTGCGCATCTGGGAATTGTTTTGTGGATGGCTCTTTGGATGCCTATAAAAACAAGCGCTAAAAAACCGCTGCAAGTGCACACGATGGTGGCGCAAACTCCTCCTCCTCCTCCTCTAGCTCTTGCGCCGAAAAAAACCACTCCCGTGAAAAAAGCGCCTGTTAAAAAGGCTCCGATGAAAAAACCGTCCCCGACTGTCCCGGCATTTCTTGCGCGTCAATTGCAAGAAAGCATTGCCAAAATTGAACAGAAAAGCCATAAAGAGGTACCCAAGAAGCCACTTCAGGCGCCTAAGTGGATTCCAGAGCTGAAAGTCGATGGAGAATCGCATTTTGCACAAGATTTGATTGAGTGTTTGCAAAATACTCTCGAACTCCCGGAAGTGGGCGCTGTGAAAGTGGAGCTGACGCTAAATAACAACGGGTCATTTATCCAGATGCGTATCTTGCAAAGTGAAAGTGAGAGAAACCGGAAATTTTTAGAAGAGGAGCTCAAAGCGCTCCATTACCCCGCTTTCAGCGGTAGTTTGAAAACAGAAAAGGAGCATGCCTTTGTCATTTCGTTCTGTAGTCATTAATATGCTCATTTTGCTGGGTTGTATTTCACTTAGGGCTGACGATGAGATCCGCGTTGAACTGACAACAAAAGCCCAACTCTCTTCGATTTATCTCTGCAAAATTCACGGGGAAGACTCCCCTTTAAAACCTTCCTATTTAAAAAATTTGCGTAAGGTATTGGATTTTGACTTGAACTATAGCGGCTATTCTAAAATTGCAGAGATCGATGACATTTTAGAAAAAGCACTTCGCCATCACGATCTCAATGTCGCATTCAATGCTCAGCGCTGGGCAAAAGTGGGCGTGTCTTATGTTCTCAAAATAGAGGTGCACGATAAAAAGCTGGATCTCTATACTTTTTCTGTCAAAGGCGGGTCGCTCAAAAAGTTTGAAGGGATCCCCCTCACTGGCAATCTCGATACGGACAGACATCAAATCCATAAACTTGCTGACGCTCTTCTGAAAACTCTTTTTGGAATAGAAGGCATTTCTAATTCACATCTTCTCTATTCCGTTCAAGTTCACAATTCCGATCCCAATTCCCAAGAATGGAAAGCTGAAATCTGGGAGTGCGATTGGGATGGTGGCAACCTCCGGCAAGTCACCTTCGAGCAAAATTATTCGATCACACCGGTTTTTATCCCCTCCCACCCTTCGCATGGCAGTAACCGGTACCTCTATGTCAATTACAAAAATGGCCAGCCTAAAATCTACTTATCCACGCTTAAAAACCGAACGGGAAAACCCCTTATCGATCTGCGTGGAAATCAACTCCTCCCCGCCGTTTCCAAACAGCGCGATAAGATGGCTTTTATCTCCGATGCAGCGGGAAGGGCAGATCTCTTTTTGCAAGCCATCGACGATAACGGGATGATGATGGGAAAACCTCAACAACTCTTTTCGTATCCGCGCGCCACGCAGGCATCGCCGACATTTAGTCCCGATGGTTCGAAAATTGCATTCGTCTCCGATAAAGATGGAACTCCGCGTATCTATGTGATCCCTTCTAGCATTCAAAACAATAAACGTTCACAACCCTCTTTGCTGACGAAGCGCAACCGTGAAAATACGTGTCCGAACTGGTCTCCTGATGGCACAAAATTAGCCTATAGTGCTAAAATAAATGGTGTGCGTCAGATTTGGATATACGATTTCGAAGCTGAAGAGGAACAGCAATTAACTATAGGACCGGGAAATAAAGAAAACCCCTTTTGGGCCAAGGACAGTTTGCATCTTGTTTTCAACTCAACAGACCCCGACTCTTCTGAACTTTTCCTCGTTAATCTCAATCAGCCCGAGGTCCAAAAAATCACATCTGGACCAGGGAAAAAACATTACCCAACATGGGGAACAAAATGAAATTGAAAATACTCGCTGCTCTTCTCGCATGTGTCATGCTCGCCAGCTGCTCGCGTAGCTCTGAAGCTTTCTCTGCGCTCCGCACAAAATGGCAAGAACTCAAAAATCTTTGGGGTGATGATACAGACGGAATGCTTGCGAGCGAAGGATTTTATGGCCCTATTGAAGAGGAATTCATCCCTCTTGAAGAAGATGATCTCCAAATGCAATTCGCGGAATCTGCTATTCCACAACCTAAAGAGGTTCCCGGTGCCCCCGGTAGTGGCATTCCCAGTCTCAATCAATTCCGACAAGCGTTTGCCGATCTCGCACAGATTTTCCAAAATGTCTACTTCAATACCGATGATCATGTGCTCCGCCGTCCCGAATACACGCAGGTCATCGATCAAATCGCAAGCTATCTCAAAAAACATCCCAATACCTACGTCGCAGTTGGAGGGCACTGCGACGAGAGGGCTTCCGAATCCTATAACCTCGCCCTAGGAACCAGGCGTTCGAATTACATTCGCTCACTCCTCGTGCAGCGCGGCGTTCCTCCTAATAAAATACATGCGATTTCTTATGGAAAAGAACAACCCTCTGATTTAGGGCACAACCCCTCCTCATGGGCCCACAATCGACGAGCGGAGTTTAAAATCTTCGAAAAATGATGAAACGCTATTGTCTTTTCTTTCTCTTAGTTGCCGGTTGTAGTTCTCAGGTGAGCAGCCGGACAGCTGCCAATCAAAATGTCCTTGAAGAAGTGCGCATTGCCCTGTCTGATGTGCGGCAAGCGTATAGCGAGCAAAAAATGGAGCTGCAACTTCTCGAAGAGAAAATTACAAAGACAAAAGCGACTGCCCAACCAAGCACCAAAAGTCTTGAAGCGCGGGTCTACCAATTGGAAAAAGCGCAGCAAAAAATCCAAACCGATCTGCATCAGCTCAGCTCCCATGCCAATCAGACAACGACCTCACTTGTCCAATACCGCAATTCGATAAGTGCACTTGAAAAACAGATCGGCATTCAAGCTGAGCGCCTCAATGAAGTTGTCAAACTCAAATCGGCTCTCAACTCCATCTCAAAAGCCATCGGAAGTGGAAAAATTCACAAAGTCACATCTGGAGATTCTCTGGAAAAAATCGCACGTCATTACAACACCTCTGTCGATGCATTAAAACAACTCAACGGGTTGACGACAAATACCATCATCATCGGCCAAGAACTCAAAATCCCTGAATAAAGGAAATTTATGTCCTGGAAATCTTTATTTACCTCTTTCATCTGCATGAGCACCGTTCCACTAC
>JAAKFB010000090.1 GCA_011065235.1 Chlamydiota bacterium
ATTCGCTTTTCAAAATAATCTCGACCTGTTATCTCTTATAGAAAATTTTACAAGAGGTTTCTCGTGCATAAATCGTTGCCCATCTTTTTAAGCCTTGCAAGCAGTGCATTTGCGGTTCAAAATCAATCTTGCGCACCCACGCCACCTGTATGTCATTCAACAGATCCATGCAACTGTCAATACTGCTTAGGCCCCGCTCAAACGATCGCTAATGCTCCTTGCCGCCCCAAGACATGCAATGGCGACTGGATGATCACTGTCGCAGGTTTTTATTGGAATGCCCACCAAGATGGGATGGAATACGCGATCGATAACCATATTGAAAATCCCGGTTCAAGCCTTCAAAATGTTCTACAATTAAACAATGTGATCGATGCTCAATATAAAACTCCAGATTTTAACTGGAATTTTGGGTTCAAAGTAGGTATTGGATACAACACCACCTGCGATGGTTGGGACTTTGGAGTTACATGGACCCGGTACCGTGGAGATGCAAAGGACCATATAGAAGCTGAAGTCGATGATAATCACACTCTAGTTCCTCTTTGGTCTGCATTTGCTCCAGCAGGAGGGGAGGTGACTTTTGCAACTGACATTCAAAGCTTCTGGAGATTAAAGCTCAATCTGTTTGACATCGAACTCGGACGGGAATTTTGGACAAGCAAATACCTCTGCATCCGCCCTCACATTGGCCTTCGCGTAGCCTTTCTAGATCAAAACTTTGAGCTGCAGCACAAGGGGGGAAGTTGGAGTGCACGCACCGTTTTTCCTCAGCAAGAGGCATTAAATAACAGAGTGGATCTCGATAACGACTTCAAAGGTGTCGGCGTCCGTGCGGGTTTCAATTCGCTTTGGCACTTTGGTTGTGGATGGGGCGTATATGGAGATTTAGCAACATCGATTGTTTACGGAAAATTCTCTGTGGATCATGACGAACAAAACCGCTTTGCGGAAGGCTTCTTTTCCAAAACCAAAATACTAGAAGCCGAAGATTCTTTCCGTGCATCACGTGCGATGCTCGATCTTGGGCTTGGCGTCCAATGGAGTGGAATGATCTGCAGTTGCCAATATGGACTGACCATCAAATTGGGTTGGGAACAGCATCTATTCTTCCACCAAAACCAACTCTGGCGTGTTGTGAGAATTGGAGACCAGCCTCCACCTATCCAGATGACTAGTCTCCCAGAGCAAAACCAATTTGGAACGCTTCCCAACAACACCGGGGAGAATGTCCACCACCAGCGTCGAGGGACACTCGATACACAAGGTGCGACACTCACTGTGGTTTTTGAGTTCTAAAAGCTTTTAAAAATACCTCTGATCTGGTATCCCTTTTAGGAAAATTGCTCAGAGGTTTGTCATGCAAAAGTCCCTTCCTATTTTGTTAAGTCTTGCTAGCAGTGCATTCGCTGCTCAAAATCAATCGTGTGCCCCTACACAGCCTACCTGCTATTCTACCGGTGAATGTAACTGTCAATATTGTCTTGGCCCAGTCAAAATTCTTGGTAACGCTCCCTGCCGTCCCAAAACATGCAATGGCGATTGGATGATCACTGTTGCGGGCTTTTACTGGGGTGCCCATCAAGATGGCATGGAGTATGCTATCGACAACCACATCGCAAATCCAGGTCCTTCAGGATCTGTCACAGACCAAACAATCCAACAGTTGAACAATCTCATCGATGCTGACTATAAAACCCCCGACTTCAAATGGGACTGGGGATTCAAAGTTGGAGTGGGTTATAACACCACTTGTGATGGATGGGATTTTGGCGTCATGTGGACCTGGTACCGCGGCAAAGCCGATGGACAAGTCGAAACAGAAACCGACGATAACCATACGCTCATTCCTCTATGGTCGGCCTTTGCGTCGAGTTTAGGAAATGTCGATTTCACAACTGACATCCAGCACCATTGGAAATTCAAGCTCAGCCTCATTGACATCGAACTCGGTCGTGAATTCTGGACGAGCAAGTACCTCTGTGTCCGTCCTCATATCGGTCTGCGTATTGCCTATCTAGATCAAAACTTCGAGATTCAACACAAAGGGGGAAGCTGGAGTGAGCATGGAGCTCAAGGAGCCCTCAATAATGAAGTCGATCTCGATAACGATTTCAAAGGCGTCGGAGTCCGTACGGGTTTCGACACAAATTGGCACTTTAGATGTGGATGGGCCGTTTACGGCAACCTAGCCACTTCGATTGTTTACGGAAGATTCAATATCGATCATGACGAAGAAAACCGCCAAGCTACAGCCCCTCATTCCAAGATTAAAGTTCTAGAAACGAAAGAATCATTCCGCGCATCGCGCGCCATGGTCGATCTCGCTCTCGGAGTGCAATGGTCGGGAATGATCTGTGCATGCCAGTATGGGCTGACTATCATGTTCGGCTGGGAACAGCACCTGTTCTTCCATCAAAATCAACTCTGGCGCGTTGTGAGAATTGGAGATAGCTCTGATTCAATCCCCCCTAATAACCAAGGGGAAAACGTCTATCATCAGCGTCGCGGTACACTCGACACAGAAGGATGGACACTCAGAGTGAAGTTTGAGTTTTAGGGCCCGTAAACTTATACCAATTACCAAGTGTAGATAAATTCAAGTTCGTATTGGATGAAACTACGACGCGGTCCGATGTCGCTGTCAAGTGTCCAAGATTGGATATAGACATGCTGCATATCGATCTTGTTTGTCAAGAGCAGATCAAAGCGGAGCTGAAATCCGTGATAATTGGTAGCACCTGCTGCGGTAGGGGGCGTCGAAGCTCCCTCGCCTCCAATTGGAGTGATTTTTTTCGTATAAAACCCCGAGCTATCGGCATTGCCTATACTAATACCCGAGCAGTCAAAATCGGGTAATGCTTGAGCGGCGACGATCTGATAATTGACATCAAACGCCCAGTCCCATTGCTTGAGCAATTGCCCCATCGAATAGCCTGCATAGACAGCCCAATTGGCACGCTTGTTATCTGACACGGGGAGCCTTTCAGCAGCGAAATTCCACAAGAAAGCCGAGTAAAAAAGAGCGATTTTTCGGATACTTTCAATCCGGAAGCGATAACCCGCCGTCAGCTGGGTATTTAAGAAGCGGAAGCGATCGGTGATGAAATCTTCTGAATACTGCTTGGTATTCCATGCAATCAAGGAGAACTTGGAGTAAATCCCCGTGCCCGCAATATTGAGAAGCCCTGTCTCACCGATATAGCCGTAGTGGTCTTTTCGTTCATTGATAACGAAAGGCCCAGCATGGATATAAAAGTCTCCCACCTTTTCAAAAGAGTGGTCGTAGCGAAATAAAATTCCATCGAAAAAAGAGCCAAACTGGACCCTGGAATCGAAAACAGTCAGCATAGCGCGGCGACCTGTTTCGATATCAAACGTATACGTGTCGCCCTCGACAAGACGCACACCCCAATAGGCTCTTTCTAAGGCAATCTTATTGAGCGTTCCATTAAAGATTCCCGCATCGTCATCAAACTCGAGTTTAATTGACGCCCAAGTCCGTTCGGTCCGATAGTCCAGCAATAAATTGAACTCAACATCATAAGCACGGCTGGGGAGCAGGTCGTCTCCCCTTCCGCGTAAACTGCTCCCATCGCTTTCTTCCCAAGAACTCTGAAACTCGGTGCGGACCTCTCCACTCAGGGAAAGGTTTCCTCCGATTTCTTTCAAAGAAACTTGCCGTTTGGTGTCGATCCATTCCTTCAAGGCACGGATGTCATTGTCTTCCAATTCACGCCCCGCTTCCACCGTGTCCGCAAAAGAGACGGCCGAAAGTCCAAGCAAAGAAAAACATGTGAGTGCGCGATATAAATCTTTCATTTGTACAATAGGGAGATTCTACGAACAAATTCCATAAAATGCAACTCGTTGTCCTAAGAATTGTGTATCGCTTTTTGTAGATAAAAAAAATAGTGCGCCGTATTATTCCTCGGTATGAAGCATGCCATTATTTTTTTAATTTACTTTCACACAGCGCTTCTCGCTTCTTTTTTCGAAGAAGAAGATCCCATGCATTATCATCACGCCAACGTGATCACGGGGCATCTTGATCTCAACTTTCATGATCTAGAGCTTAAAAGTCCCATTCCCTTTTCAATCACTCGTAATTACACAAGCGCAGGTGCTTTGGAGCGGACCTATGATGATACTGACATCCACCTAAAAAACCTATGCAGATCTGAATGGATGTTTCAAGGAGGTTGGAGCTTCCTCTCCCATACCCATTTGCTTGTTCGTGGACTTAATGCTGGAGGAAACCCCAAGGCATATTTACGAGACAAAAATAGCTGTGCACATACCACCTATACCCACTACAAGAAGAAAAACGGATTCTATTATCTCCGTCCTAAGATCAAGAACCATCGAGCGTCAGGCAGCCTTAGCTCTAGAAAAAATCCCAAAAACAACATCCTCAAAATTTCAAAGAGACTTGCAATATTAAAGCTCGCCGATGGGACTGAACGGCATTATTCTGGCAATCTCTACACGAATGAAAGTTACTGGCAACTCGATTTAGAAATTCTTCCAAGCAAACATCGCATTGCATATTTCTATTCAAATGAAAAAAAACCCATCCAAATTCAACTCCAAAACCCCGAGGGAACCAAAGCTTTTGCAACCATCGATTTTGACGATTCCTCCTATAAGACTGATAATACCTTGCGAGCAAAAACCTCCGATGGAAGAACCCTCGAATATCAGATTGGAACGGAATTCAAACAAAGGACATATCACGATAAAGCCAAAGCCCCCAACCGCCCTCAAGAAACCTATCATTATCAACCTGGAAGAAAAGGCATTGGAGCTCGCATCGGAGGAATGAGTTTTGGGAATAAAGAAGAGTTTCAGGTTGAATATCATCTTCCTAAGGATGATAGAAAAGGGGGTACTTGGGCCGAAAATCCATCCGCACACGTCAGTGGCGACAAAGTAAAGTGTTTAAAATTTCCCGATCCAAGAACAGGTGAGTTTGTCACTGTTGCAACGTTTGAATACTTCCCACGCTCAACTGAAATCACAGACCACGAAGGGAACTGGACAGTATATAACTATGACAAAGAAAAGCTCCTTTCCATCCATCATCATGATCGAAATCGCATTCTCCACTCACGAGTCGAATTCGAATGGGAAGACGGCAATCTGACCGAAAAAAAACTCTTAAACCCTGCAGGTCATGTTCTCTTCTCAAAGACATTCATCTATGATGCCGCAGGAAACATCATCGATGAAATCTGGAAAGACCACATTTCCCACTTGAATTCTGTGCACCGCAAATTCACCTACTCCAAATACCGAATGGTCCTATCGGATGAAGAAGTGGGCGGTCTCTCTCACCAATATGAATATCTCCCTCACTCCGATCTAATGACAAAAAGACTCACTCTACATAAGGGAAAAATCCTTCTAAGAGAATTCTTCAAATATGACAAAGACAACCTCCTCATCCAAACGATCACCGACGATGGCTCTCAGCCTAATTTTGGACATTCTTCTGGAGTGACCGAGAGAAAAATTCAAACATTTGATTTAGACCCTGAAACAGGTCTTTGCAAAAGGATGAGCGCATTTGCGTTTGACTTAAAAAAATGCACCAAATGCCTCATTCAAAAGAACGACTATACCTACAACGAAAAAAGAGAAATCATCGCCGATACCATCTCTTATGGAAACAGCAATGAAACCCATACACTTCACATGGAATACGACGACCAAGGTCGTCTTATCAAAAAAACCTCTCCACTGGGGCGACAGCACCTCTTTACCTATGATGAGTCTGGCAATCTCCTAGAGTCCAAAGAACCGGGAACACCTCTAAAGCACTTTGAATACGATCATGGAAATCGTCCCAAAACATGTATCGAAAATGGAAAAACCACGCACAGCAGCTACGACATCAAAGGAAGGCTCATTGCCCAAACGGACCGTTATGGAAATACCGTCCATCAGAACTACGATTGCTTTGGAAATTGCACCGAGACCCGTTTTCCCAAATCTCAAAACACTGAAGGCAAGAACTACATCCCCAAAGCGATCTTTTCTTACGATATTCAAGGCAATATCCTCACTACGACCAATCCACGGAAAGAAACCATCTCAACTGAATACAACATCTTAAGAAAACCCACCCGCATCACAAATCCCGATGGAACCACACTCCTCCATGAATACAACAACCAGGGTTCCATTTCCAAAACCGTCTATCCCGATCAAACAGAGATCCGCTTCATCTATGATCCCTTTCAGCGAATGACCTCCAAAGTCATTTGCTCTCCAAATGGAGAAATCCTTAGCGAAGAGACCTGGACCTACAACACCTTCCACCTCCTTTCCTACACAGATCCCATGGGATTCAAGACCCACTATCAATACGACATCATGGGAAGAAAAATTGCTGAAACCGCAAATGACCGGACCACTACCTTTGCCTATGATGTATTTGGGTTCCTCGAAAAAGTCACTCAAGACGGTTTTTCCAAAACCGAGCGACACAACTGCGAAGGACAAATCACACAGCAGTGGGAAGAAGACAGCCAGGGCACTTGCGAGAATCACATGTTCTTCGAATACGATAGCGAAGGGCGCAAACAGAAAGCCATTCGGATCACTTCCCAAGGAGAAGCGGAAGATCATTTCTTCTATGATGAAGAAGGGCATCTGGCCAAACACACCGACCCGCACGGTGAGAGCAGTCAATTTCTATATGCAGAAACCCTCAACGCCCTTGGACAAATCGTTGAACAAAAAACCACAATCGATCCTTTGGGTAATGCCACTATCGAGACCTACGATGCAAACCACCGTCTAGTCTCGATGGAGAAAAAAGATCCCGATGATCAAACCGTTTCAAGCGAAGAGCTTTTCTACGATGAAGCAGGAAATAGAACCAAACGCCTTACTACAATCTACGAGAAAAATGCTCCCCTTCGCCACTACACAACAACCTGGCTTTACAACGAAAACGGACAACCGATCCAAGAGATCGAAGAAGACCAAAAGTGTACTTCCTTCTCCTATGATACCCGCGGGCCTGTACTCGGGGATAGCTCCTTCCGTATCCTTCCCGGAGAACGTGTGGTTATTGTGGGGCCCAGTGGGGTGGGCAAAACTACCA
>JAAKFB010000091.1 GCA_011065235.1 Chlamydiota bacterium
CGGCTTGTTCTTTTTTCAAGCTGCCTGCATGTTTTAATGCCTCAGGGAGACATTTGAGCAAGTTGTCCATCTCTTTCGGGTTTAAATTTGGGACCAATGCATTGAGGTCAGAGAGGGTTTGGGAAATTTCCTTTAAGGGGGTTTTTTCAGAGCAATCTTGAATATTAACCAAAAGTTCACGAAAAACACTTAGATCGGATCCAAAGGGGACAGTTAGTGGAATAATCATGAAATTTTTCCTTTTCGAAACCTTTTTACTTCAACGACAAATATTTTATAGATTCCCAGAAATTTTTAGAACTCAATTTTTAGACTTGGCTTTTTTGATCGCAACTTAAAAGCAATCCTTTTAACTCGGTGAGACTGAGATGGTGCTTACAAAGTCATCTCATTGCTCATTAGAGTAATCTTTTTCCCTATGGGAATTTGTAAACACCTTCTGGCATGATTACCTCAGCTTAGAAATTCTTAGGGACGAAAAGGCAAGAAATGACTAAAACAGAACTTGCAAATTTTAATGCAATTTTTAACCACAGAATGATTTTTTTATCAGTAGTGGTGGTGCCATTTGAGAGAGAATTTGCCTTGCTGGGTCTCATTGACCTCGGCCTGTAGCTTAATCCCTTTTTTGAGGTCAACTTCAACTGAGACGTTGCGGCTCTCTACGCCTTGGGAAAGGGTGAGCATCAATCCGTGCATCAGATATTTGCCGATTTGGAGCGATAGTTTTTCTGGATCATTTTCATTAGTGACGATTGTGAGTCGATCGATTCCGAGTGATTTACGGATTTTGCCGAGTATGTCCGGCGCTGCATTGCCCGATAGAGAAATGACTGTTTGCGCGAGCTGAATCGCTTGCGCAGCCGAGATCTGCGAGACATCTTCGTTAAAGAGAATTTGGGAGAGGATAGAGCCCGTGGGGAGTTGAGGACTCGACTGGAAGGAAAGTTTGGGTGCCGAAAAGGGACCTCGCAAGAGAACGGTGACATTGACATTGGGAAGTTCACAATCTCCACTGAGGGAAATATAGGCACTTGGCGTGGGCTTGTCATTGAAAATGAGCTCACCTTGTGTCAGGTCGAACACTTTCCCCGAAAAGATGTAGTCTCCCTTCACGAGCTGGAGTGTTCCCTTGGCGACAATATCGGTATATGTTCCAGAGATATGGAGCTTGCCTTTGAGCTCGGCAGAGAGGCCTCGTCCTTCGACATAGGCTTTTGAAGGAACATCGAGATCGAGATCGAGTATGAGTGGGGAGACGGCAGGAGACGTGACTTTTTGCCGACTGATTGCCTCAGGTGGATTCACAAAGGTGATCGGCAATTGGGGAAGCACTGTAGGCAGCTGATCGAGAATGCTGAAGGTAGCTTCAGCAACTTTGAGTTTTCCCTTTGCAGTTGCTCCAAGACGGTCTCCACTGATATCCAAAATCCCACTGAAATTCCCCTTGATCGTATCGAAAGATACCGTGTCGAGCTGGTGGAGTTTTGCTGTGAGTGAAAAAGGGAAATTTTGCTTGGGGCTAAGAAGGATGTCTCCAGTTGCAGTGACACTGCCTTTTTCCCCATCTTTTGCAGACAGAGCTGTGATCGAAATGGTTTGTTTGTTGGCACTTGCCTTGGCGGCAATTTCGCGCAGGTAGGTCCCTGTATAGTAATTCTCGTAGTTGCCATCTTGGATTTCGAGTTCTCCTTGGAGTGCGGGATTTTCAAGGGTTTTAGAGCAATGAAGCCGCGTAGAGAGCCATCCCGTGATACGTTGATGGCCAATATTGATGAAATTGAAGAGATCTTCGAGTCTGCCCTCTGCGACGAGTTGGCTCGAAAAGGCCTTCTTGGGGTTGACTTTCACCTGGAAAGGAAAATGCTGGTACTGGATGGGAAAGCTTCCAGAAAAATGGAGAAATTGCTCGTCTTGAACTTTGAGCTCGCCATGCACTTGGGCGATTTGATCGCTCAGGTGAACTTGCAAGGATCCTTTTGTCGTTAGGGAATTGTGGTTTCCTTCTGCAAGGACATGAGCTCTTCGAAGTGCAACATGGCAATTTCCCTGGATGCTGTTTTCCCAAGAGAGAAGATCGATGTCACAAGAACCGATTCCCGCCAAGGAGAAGTGCTTATGGGGCAGCGGGATGAATTCGAGGGGAAACTCTTCTGCCTTTATCTTGATGAGAGTGGTGGATTTGTTCAAATCGATCCGCGAAAAGAGATGACCACGGGCAATATCCAGCGAAAGATTGCTCATTTTGAAGTGGTCGGTATTCCATTCGAGAGAAAAAGGCTCACAAAGAGAAAAGGGCTTATTAAATGCGTATCCCTCAAAATCGTTGACGTTGAGAAAAATTCCTCCTCCCCGTTTTTGCCAGCTTCCCTTGCTAATGACTTTGAAGGGATCTTTCCAGTTGCCTTTAATTGACACTTCGAAAGGGGAGGCATGTGGTTCAAATGTCGATTTGATTTCGACATCAGAGAACTCTACCTGGGCCGAAGCGATCTTTTGCCCTTCAATGGAAAATTCCCCACGCAAATCTCCAAATAAATCAAAAAGGGAACTTTCCACTGTAAGAAGATCACATGTGGTGTCGTAGATCCCAAACTCTTCGACTTCGACTTGACACTTCAAATCTTGAAATTCAGAAAATGACTGAAAATCGATTTTTGCTCCTAAACGCCCTTTCAAATACGAATCAGGCAGAAGGGGGCGGAGTATTTTGAGATCGTGGATTTGAGAAAATATACAACCTTCCAGGCATTTTAAACTGCGTCCAAAGTCGAGCTTGCCGAAAAAGTGCATCTGGGGCCCATCGACTTGAAAATCATCAATTGAGATGAGATGGCAACTTGGTGTGAAACGAAAATCGCATTTCCCCTCTATTGGAATTTCGGAATGTCCCCCTTCAAATTGGGCATTTCCTTCCCACCAGGTTTTCTTCCGTTTGGCTTCAAATTGAAAAGTCGAGTCCTTCAAGAGGTGATTTTGAATGACCAATCCTTCTGCAAAGCAATTGAAAACCGCAGTATCTTTGGTGATTTGAGCTGTCCCCATCAGATTTCCCTTAGAAAAGAAGGAATTAAAAACCGAAAGATTAGGGATGTGAAACGAGAGGTTGCCCTCCTCGATTGTAAAATCGGGAAGAACATTTCCATCAAGACGGATGTAGAGGTCATCTCCTTCTAGAAGAAAATGAGAAATATGGATGATCCGCTTACTCTTGAGATTGATTTCCCCTTTTGCGACCCCGTCGAAGGGGAGTCCATCGAGCCGCCCACCCAGAAATTTCAGATAGCTGATATCCACATGCTTTTTGAATAGAGGCATTATGGAAAAGCGCATTTTCACTTGATCGATATCGAGGATGTGTTCTTGCCATTTTGCAGAAATTCCTTTGAGCGTCCATTCAAGAGGAAGATTTCCATCCAAAGAACGGATCTCAAGCTGGATCCCTTCATCTTGTGCAGATGCAATCAATGCCTTTTTGATCTGGTTTTTGACTAAGGGAGATTGCATGCAGAAAACAGCGCCAAATAGCAAAAGAAAAACAGTGAGAAAAAATCGAATCAAAAATTTCAAAATGTCTGCCCTAAACTCACAAATATCCACCAATGAGGATCTATTCCCTCACGTCGATTCAAAGGAAAAGCGACGTCGAGACGCAGAGGACCCACTAAAGAATAATACCGGACGCCCATTCCGGTAGATTTACGCCACTTTCCCTTAAAAGTGGGCAATTGTTCTAGATATACGTTACCCATATCGAAAAAAGGGACAATCCCAAAATACTTTGAAACTCGAAAACGGGGTTCTAGACTGTAGTAGACAGCAGAGCGCCCCCCAATGGGTTTGTCATCGTCATCTAGAGGAGAAACAGTATAATATTTATATCCACGTAGATTGTCCTCTGATCCTCCAAAAAACCGGTTAGGGACGGGAATCGACCCAATCCCATTGCTAAAAATGGTTCCAAGAGTGATTTTTTGAGCTAATACTAGTGTGTCTTCGCCAAATATTGGAAGATAGGAGCTCAATGACAAAACTTGGGAATAATAGAAATCGGCGATATCTTTGATGTTGATAGCGGGAACGCTTCGGTATTCAAAGCGGATTCCAGAGATGGGATTGAGGAAATCACAGACATTTGTCCATCGCAAATAGAGTGGACCTTCGACTAGCAGGAAATTGCCATTGTCAACACTGTTTGTGACCATCAAGTACTCGAGTTTCGGCCCCGCAGAAAAGGAAAAATGATCCCCTATCTGACGGTCGAAACGGTTGAAAAAACTATACGATTGCATGCGATAGGGTTTGATCGACTCATGATGGGCCTGGGCTTGCATAATATAATTTTGATCCACGCGATGAAAATTGGGGATGAGATAGGAGGCGATCCCAGAGTGATTGCGTTGAGCGATGTCGGCTTGGATCATGATTTTTCTTCCTAATCCCCCCACATTGCGGTTTTCCCAGCCAATCGTCCCTCCTGGACCATAAGTGGTCTGGTAGCTTGTCCCTAAGCTGATACTTTTGTGCTTGGTTTCAGCCACTTCGACTTTCATCGGAAGAAGAGCCTCATTCTCTAGGCGTTCCCCATGTGTGATGTAAACCGAACTAAAGAGGGATGTATCCATTAAAGCTTGCTGCATTCCCTCCACAAGACAGCTGTTGTAAGGATCATTTTCAAGCCATTGGATTTGCTGTTCAATTAAGGAACTGCTGACCGAAACATTTCCCTCGATAGAGATCGACCCAAAGTGAGATAGAGGTCCTGTATCGATGAGGAGAAAGACCTTCACCTTTTTTGTTATCCCATCAGCGACGATTTCCCGGTTTTTGACTGTAGCTAAGGGATAGCCCCTCTCCGAGAGAATCTGCAACGCACAGAGTTCACTATCAAGGATTTTTTTTGTTTCAGCTGGATCTCCAATGTCAATGCCGAGCTCTTCAAGCTTTAAATAGTCGCATTTATTAGATGTTTGGACATCATATTCGATCTGGTATTCCTGAATCCTATATAGGGGACCGGGATCGATATCAATGTGCACATCGTAGTTGCTCAAGTTCTCATCGATACGAATATCCACCTGGGCTTCGAGGTAGCCATGAGCGTGCAAGGTATGGATGAGCTCGGGGACGTCTGATTCTGCGCGAAAGCGCAAGGCATTGATGGAAGAGGGGGGCTTTTTTCTCAAAGTGACGAGCTGAGAGGAGGAGCGGAGGGTCTTGAGCGTTTTGGGATCATCCAAGCCCTCAAAATCGACTGAATACGAGATACCCGCGCCCCACAAGGTGGCGGGTAAAATAAAACTAAAAGTCGCTTTTTTCCATAGAGAAGCCATCAAAAATATGATGCTCCTCTAAAGAGTAAAATTCAATCCTCTAGCTCACATTCCGCACCAGAGGTGTTTTAGATTCGAATTTAGGGCCCGTAAAGAAATAACTTGGGCAATCCTCGAGGGAAAAATCGATTCATCTCCCGACGATTTTCCCTTGTAGATATTGCAGGAATATCTACTGCGGAAAAATCCTCAAGATCTGAACCGTTTTCCTGCTCGAGGATTGCCTAAGTTATTTCTTTACGGGCCCTTAGCTGTGTTTCAGCTGAATTTGCAAATTTTGCGGCAATATTAAGGAATATTGCCCAGAATTTGTCAAATTTAGATCAAAATTCAGATAAATCGAAGATGAAATGGCTCTGGTGCGGAATGTGAGCTCTAGTATCGATGCTTTTTCTTAGAGTGGTTGTTGTGGTACCTATTTCGCCATTCTAGATATGTGGATTTATCAGAAAAGAAGATTCCCGAGTAAAATTGAGGTCCTTTCCAACCATCAGATATTTTAGTGGGTTTAGGTTGCTCTTGCTCTTCCATAGGAAGAGTTTCCTCTGAAAATAGATCTTCGGCTTGGACGATCTCATCGCTTTCTATCTCTTCGATTTCAGTGAAGATCGATTTCTCGACCAAAGGTTGCTTTTGAACAACGAGTGTTAACGGATTGATAGTAGTGATGGGTTTTTTTAAAATGGAGCCTTTAAATTTGTAACCACTTGCTAATACAAGAGATAATGAAAGAAAAATAGGAAGTGCCAGGATTTTAGTATTCATTTGTTTTCCTTATAAATTCCAATTGCTCGTTGATGACGATCATTTTTCTTTTTTCCAGGGCAATATCTGTGAAACTTGCTGCGCCATGCCATATAGCTCTGTTTACTGGAGAAATAAACCCCAGAGTACTTTCCAGGCCCAGCCCAACCATCCATATCAAAACCCATAGCAATCTCATCAGAGGCTTGAGGCTCTTCGCTATCCATAGGAGTCGTTTCTTCAGCGATTTGCTCCATCTCTTCGGCGAGCGGCTCCTCAGGAACTAGCTCGGGCTCCACTTCGATTTGAGCGACCTCGTCAGTGATTTGCTCCATCTCCTCGGCAAGATACTCCTCAGGAACTAGCTCTGGCTCCACTTCGATTTGAGCGACTTCGTCTGTGATTTGCTCCATCTCCTCGGCAAGGGGCTCTTCAGAGGCAAGTTCAGACTCCATTTCAACTTGAGCGGCCTCGTCCTCTTCAGGGACCAGTTCAGGGATCACCTTTAATGGAACGATTTCATCAAAAGCAGAGACAGTTTCTTCAGAAATTTGATCCTGCTCTATGATTTGCTGCTCAATAGATTGCTGTATGGGTTCTTTAGAATTGAGAACGATGCCATCTCTTGCTGCTGGCTTGTGAAACTCATAGCCGCTAATCATGATAATGAATAAAGCAAGACTAATAGGAAGAGCAATGATTCTACTGTGCATTTTTAACTCCAAAATATATATATATTCCTATTAATATAATTAACAAATAATGGAATTATTAATAAATCAAAAAAAGTTTATATGCACATAAGTCGATCATCGTAAGCTTACTGGGCCAAAATAATTTGAATAGCGAAGCGTCTCTGTGATCTCTGCTCGACTATAGGGCCCGTAAAGAAATAACTTAGGCAATCCTCGAGGGAAAAATCGATTCATCTCTCGATGATTTTCCCTTGTAGATATTGCAGGAATATCTACTGCGGAAAAATCCTCAAGATCTGAACCG
>JAAKFB010000092.1 GCA_011065235.1 Chlamydiota bacterium
GCAAGAGTTCCACGAAGAAAGTCTTCAATAGGTAGCAAATTTTTTCCTTCCAATTGAATTTCTAAAAGCGATAGAGCTCCTTGCCCACAGGCAACGATCCATTCTTTTTTTTGAAAAGACAGTGTTTCCCCGGGCTTTCCCGAGTTATCAAGGATTTTTTTTGTTCTCTTAATCCCTAAACGCTTCGTCTCTCCCTGCACCTCGACAAAGCAAAAAGCGCCTGGAAAGGGAGATAGTCCTCGAATTTGGTTGTGAATTTTTTCTGCACTTTGATCCCAGTGGATCACCCGATCTTCAAGTGTTATTTTTGGTGCTGAGGTGGCCGCTTCGTGATTTTGTGGAATTTTTTCAAGCGTGCCAAAAGAAATTTTTTCTAAGACTTTCATTAGAGCGGGCCCCGAGAGCTTGCAAAGTTTTTCTTCGAGATCGCCAAAGGTAGTATCCTCGTCAATCGGTGTTTCGACAATTTCTAGCATAGCCCCTGCATCCATTTTAAGAACCATCTCCATGATGGTCACTCCGCTTTCTTTTTCCCCATTC
This sequence comes from Chlamydiota bacterium, assembly GCA_011065235.1. Taxonomy (GTDB): domain Bacteria; phylum Chlamydiota; class Chlamydiia; order Chlamydiales; family Rhabdochlamydiaceae; genus Sacchariniichlamydia. The sequence continues at coordinate 541 of JAAKFB010000092.1, forward strand.
ATGATCGCCCGCTGAATGGGCGCAGCTCCACGATACTTAGGGAGTAGGCTCGCATGGATATTTATCGGCAATTTTGTCGGAATCTCGAGTAGGTTAGTTTTGATGATTTCTCCATATGCAACGACGACGAAAACATCTGGCTCAAAACTTTTTAGTGTGCTGGCAAAGGTATCTGTCGAGGCCTTTTCTGGTTGAAAGAGAGGAAGGTTGGGATATTTTTCTGCTGCAAGGGTTTTGACGGCGGAGGAGATAAGTTTTTTGGAGCGTCCTTGTGGACGGTCAGGTCGTGTCACCACGGCGACGACATTTTGCTCTTTTTCAATGAGATATTCGAGAATATGCGCAGAAAAAGGAGGCGTTCCAAAAAATACGATTTTCAAACTTCTTCCAAGAGGTCTTCATATTCTGCAAAGTCTTCTTGAGGATCAACAACAATGCCTTGAAAACCGATGAGACCACGCCTAGAGTTGCGACAGAAATCCACCCAGTGTTTCACATGGGGATTCATATCGACTTCTTGCTCGACTTTATCGAGGGCTTCTTCAAGGCGCATTCCACTGCGGTAGGTATGGCGGAAGGCTTGCGTGAGGCTTTTGCGCACGTCAAATGGGAATCCATGGCGCTTTAGGCCGACGAGATTGAGCCCTCCGATTTTGTAGGGCGAGCCTGCGCCGATTGTATAAGGGGGGACATCATGGGTGATGCGGCTAAAGCCCCCTACCATCGAATAGCCTCCAATGCGTGAAAATTGATGAACGGGGGTCATTCCACCGATCACAGCAAAATCCTCGACAATGACGTGGCCTGCTAAATTCGCATTGTTGGCCATGATGACTCGGTTACCAATTTCACAATTATGGGCAACATGGCAATAAGCCATGATCAGGCAATTGTCCCCAATTTTGACGATCGAGTTTTCTTGGCACGAGGAATTGATGGTACAGAATTCGCGGATCTCGCAATTTTTTCCGATCACGACAAAAGTTTTTTCCCCGCGAAACTTCAAATCTTGCGTCTTAGTTCCAATGCTGGCGGAGGGCCAAATAATCGTTCCCTCCCCAATTGTAGTATGTCCTTCGATATAGGCATGGGACTTGACGACTACATTATCTTCCAGAGTGACCGTACTTTTGATTACAGCATAGGCTTCAACGGTGACGTTGCTCCCAATTTTGGCACCAGACTCGATAATTGCAGCAGGATGGATATAAGATTTTTTAGACATGAGTTCTCTATTTTTTTCCGTTTAAAGTTGCTCTTTTTCCACAAGGGCAAATCCAATTTCTGCTTCAACAGCGAGTTGCCCGTCCACATGAGCTTTGGCTTGGATTTTTCCTCCCTTGCTACTGAAATGTAATCCTATAGCTTCCAGTGTCAAGACATCCCCAGGAACAACAGGCTTGCGAAATTTGGCATATTTGACACTCAATAACAGGGCAATTTTTGCAGTTTGGCTCTTTTGATGAACGAGGATTCCTCCTGTTTGCGCAAGGGCTTCGAGGATCAACACCCCTGGCATAATAGGAGCTTCGGGGAAGTGTCCTTGAAAAAACTGCTCATTAGAGGTGACATTTTTGATTCCTATAATCAGATTTTCTTCCAAATCCAATTTAATGATCCGATCGACAAGCAAAAAGGGATACCGGTGAGGTAAGATTTTAGCAATCTTTTTAATATCGAATACAGAGGAATGGCTAGACACGTTCGCCATTATTAGCTTTCTCCATCTTAATTTGATTTAAAAGTCCGTGGGCAAATGCAACATTCGAAGCATGCCCAGAACGAATCGCAATAATATGTGCACAAAAAGATACAGCTAGCAAAGATAAATCTCCAATCAAATCGAGAATTTTGTGGCGGACCATTTCATCCGAAAAACGAACTCCATCGGGGTTGATCACAACGTCGTTTTTGATGATCACGGCATTGTCAAGTCCGCCCCCTTTTATGAGTCCATTTTCAATGAAAGGAGCGATGTCTTCGTACAGACAAAACGTACGGCAAGGAGCAATTTCTTTGCAAAAATACTCGGGAGTGATGGGGGCACAGAGATATTGAGAATGTAAAATTTCCGATTCTGGGAATTGCAGGGTGTAGCTGATTTTTAGCTCTTCGGAAGGGATAGCCACGATGTGCACTTCTCCTTGTGACCAGCTAACCGGAAAATCTAATTTGTGAACAATTCTTTCTTTATCTAGTTCTTCTATTTCCCCTTTTAGAATGATGTCAACGAAAGGCTCTGCACTCCCATCCATGATAGGCACTTCGGGACCTGATAATTCGAGAAGAGCATTGTCAATTCCCATGGCGCTTAAAGCTGCGAGGACATGTTCGACTGTGTGAATTGTGCAGTTTTCATTGCCCAAAATGGTACAGCGAGGAGTGCTCACGACATGGTCCAAATCAGCAATAACTTTCGGATTGCCAGGCAGATCTGTCCGTTGAAACAGAATTCCCGTATCGGGATCAGCTGGATGGATAGTTAACGATGCACTTTCTGCAGTGAAAAGCCCGATTCCAGAAATCGAAATGGGTTTCTTCAGGGTCTTTTGTTTGGATGGATCGAAACTCGCTTTTTTTGAAAGCTCAACTTCAGCTCCATAAGAAACAGCCAACTGTCACCTCTGTTTTGAAACGGGTTCTCCGAGTAGTCAAACTTAGCGTAAATCGCCCATTTAAGCAACTCCGAAGTAGCGCTATCAGTCTAATTCTTTTTTGAATATAGCAAATATCACCAAAAATAAAAGGGACAAACACACAATTCCCCCATTTCCCCACAAAGAAAACAGGGTGGAATACTCATAGGCGGTAATCTGGGTAGATAAAACTCCCGTTTGAATGCGCGTCGCTCCGCCACACTCTTCAAGCCTGCCCACTGTTCTTCCCAAACTGTCAACCACGGCGCTGACCCCTGTGTTGCAGGCTCGGACAAGTGCTACTCCATTTTCAACGGCGCGAAACTTGGCATGCTCAAAGTGTTGACTCGGCAGCCGCGAATAGGGATACCACCCATCATTGGTCACATTCACTAAGAGCTTTGCCCCAAGCAGGCGTCCTTCTCTGATTTTATGAGGAAAGGTCTCTTCATAACAAATCGATACCGCCATGGGGACTTTCCCATGAAAGAGCTTTGCCCCATCGCCCGGAGTAAAAAAATCAGCAATCCCATAGCTTTTAACTAGTGGAGCGAGAAAACGAAAGGGGAGATATTCTGCCAACGGCATGAGAACCTGTTTATCATAGCGTGAGGCAGAGGAGTCAAAGGGCTTGAAGTGAAAAGCAGAATTATACGACTTCCCATCCGGTTCAACATGATCTAGACCAATGACCACTTCGCTACTAAAAATATTTGACAAACTCTGGCTCCAAAAAACATTGGAAACCATATCCGAATCGCCCTCGGGGAAAATGCTAGCTGGCACAGAGCCAAAAATCTCCAAAAAAACTGTCTCGACTTTATTGCGATCATAAAAAGCCGTACCACTTGAAAGCGGCACCACCGCCTCTGGTAATACAATCAAATCAAAATGGGATTTTCCCTCTTCTTTTAAAAAAAAGAGAATCCGTTTCCATTGATCATAGGGATTAATAAATGCCCTGATTTTCCCTTGGATGGGGGTCTTTTCCGGAGGGAGCAAGCCTGTTTGGACAAGAGCGCAAGAAAGCTTAGGAAGATCTGTTCTTTTTGCGATTTGGGCGTCGTGATAAGAAATATGACAGAATCCAAATAGATAAGGCAGGCATACAGCGCCTCCCCAAATCAGATAGTGGACAATCCCCTTTCGCAAAAATGCACGGAGTCCCAGTAAGTTGACCATCATGACCCAGAACGTGAGTCCTAGAATTCCAAAAACTGCTCCGAGTTGAATGGCATATACATGCGAGAGTGCAATGCCACAGAGATTCCAGCTATACCCACATATAAAATGGTAGCGAGACCACTCCAAAAGCGTCCAAACTGAGGCAATGGCTAAAATACACGGAAAATTCAAGTGACGCTTGTAAGGAATCAAAATGGAAAGCAGACCAAATTGGAGTCCGAGCCCAATGCTGAGGCCCAGCCAGACTAAGAGGATGTAAATTCCCTGGTATTCGATAGCGCTCATCCAGGAGAGCTGAATAATCGAGACTGCACCGTACCAAAGGGTCGCACGCCAAAAACGCTGTCTTTTGAATGGATAGATCCGGATGGCATGCCAGAAAAGGGCAAAGCCCACTGCCGCAGCAATCGGAGCAAGCAGCACCGAAAAGCTTGGTTGACCGAAAGCCACAATAAGAAAGGCGATCAGGCCTTGAAGAAAAATTTTAGCGCGCATCAGCTATATGCTATTTGCCTTCTACTTTGATCTTTTTGGGTCCTTTACCAAAGGCAAGTAACACGAGGCCGCCCCCGAAAATGCTCAAATTTTTCAAAAACATAGCCATTTGCAATTGCTGCTCACTTCCTTGCAATACCCAAAAATTGTGGAAGAGAAGGGTAGTGGGGATCAAAAATAGGCAGAGGATAAAAGCTCCGAAGCGCACCTGGATGCCAAGGAGCACCAACAGACCGCCTACAACTTCGATAATCGTCCCCACAACGAGAAGCGTGGGAGCAAGCGGGAGAATTTTATCAAAAAGACCTTGTGCCCATCCCTGATGATAAGACTTGCTCAAGACATCGAGCATTTGATTGACGAGTTGTTGCTCGGATGCATCCCAATTAAAAAATTTTTGGATACCCGCTACAATAAAAATGATGCTGAAGCAGAGCCTCCCCAGAAAACAAATAAATTTTTGCATAATCTTCTCCTACTTTACATGTGATTTTATCTGCAGTATAATGATCGTGCCATTATGAAGAAAACTTTTCGCGAATATCATCTCTTCAAGATCCTCGACTCCTTTGATTTTGAATCCCTCCCCCTGGATGTTCACCTAGGACAATATTTTCGAAAAAATCATGCAATCGGTTCTAAAGATCGCAAATTTATTGCAGAAAAAATTTACAAATTAATCCGATGGATGGGGCTTATCGATCACCATTGTGAGGAATCCCACGATTGGAGTGAACGCTATCGCGCTTTAGATAAACTCAACATAAGCAAGAGCACCCAAGACTCCTCTATCCCCCTTCATGTCCGCGCAAGCTTCCCAAAACATTTATTTACCCTATTCTCCGATCATTTTGGCGAAGAAAAAGCCTTGGAGCTCTGCTTGGCTTGCAACACTCCTGCCCCCACTACCATCCGAGTAAATGTGCTGAAAACCACTAGGAACACTCTGCTTTCGAAGTGGAAAGAAAAATTTTCTGTCTCCTCAACCAAACATTCGGTCTGGGGGATCAATTTCGAAGAAAAAATCAATTTTCAGACCCTTGAAGACTTCAAAAATGGATTTTTTGAAGTCCAAGATGAAGCGAGCCAGCTCATTGCCGATTTAGTCGATGCTTCTCCTGGAGACCAGGTGCTTGACTTTTGCGCTGGGTCAGGGGGAAAAACACTGGCTTTTGCCCATAAGCTCCAAGGCAAAGGACAGATCTATTTACACGACATCCGAGAGCGTCCTTTAATAAAAGCTAAAAGACGCCTCGCGCGGGCTGGGATTGAAAATGCGCAAATCATGCCTCACGACACTCCTCATAAAAAAAATTTAAAGGGAAAATTTAATTGGGTTTTAGTCGATGTTCCATGTAGTGGTTCTGGGACATTGCGCCGCAACCCTGATTTGAAATGGAAATTTTCCTCCGACATGCTCGAAAGACTCGTCCAAGAGCAAAAGACAATTTTCGAAGAGGCTCTCTTTTTCCTCGCTCCTAAAGGAAAAATTGTCTATTCGACATGCAGCATCCTCCCCCAAGAAAATGACCGACAACTCGAGCATTTTCAAAATGCTTTTAACCTCGATCTCGTGAGCAAGCCTTTTCGCTCACTGCCCACAGAGGGGGGAATGGATGGGTTTTTTGGAGTAATCTTAAAGAAAGTGGAAAATTAAACCCCTCTATCGTATTATGGCGCCTATGAAAATTAAATTTTGCTTTCAGCTCCTCTTCGTGATGTTGTTGCCAATTCTTTCATTTGCTCATGAGGAGAAGCAATCCGAAATTCTCGTCAATAATCGGATCCTCGCCTCAGTGAATGGGAAAAACATCTCGGTCGTCGATGTGATGAAAAAAATGGATGTTTATATTGCTCGCGCCTATCCCGAGTATGCCGACTCTAATGTCCATCGCCACCAATTTTTTATTCAAAATTGGCGCCAAACCCTCGATCAATTAATTGATAACGAATTAATCATGGCGGATGCTGAAAAGCTCGAAATCAAAATTACTGACGCCGAAATCCGTGAAAACAACCACGAGCGCTTTGGAACCAATGTTATGGCGTCCTTAGACACTCCGTGCATTTATTTTGAATAAGCTTGGCAAATCATCCACGCTGATATGGCTGTTTCGCGGATGAGTGGAGATCGTATTTAATCAGAAGTCATGCACCGCGTTGTCACTGTAGACATAAAAAT
>JAAKFB010000093.1 GCA_011065235.1 Chlamydiota bacterium
TGTATACCACGCTCGGTCAGGTTTTGTGAATTTGGACTTGGCGAGACAAAGCCAAATTGATACGAACGAGGAGCACCATTCCCAAATAGGGAAGGGTGACGAGGAGGGGTGATTTGGCAAAGTCGCAGCTAGTCCAAATTCACAAAACCTGACCGAGTGTGGTATAACTCGAAGTAATGAAGACGCGACAAGGGGCAAGGCGTAAGATCCGATCGGTAATGAGACCGAGACCTGCGTGAGGATCGCCTTTTGATTTCATAGCTCCGAGAACAAGAAGATCAAATTCCTTTTGAGCCAAGTACTGCAAAATCGCCTCGTCAACTTGACGGGCACGTACAATATCTTTCTCAATTTCCACACCAAACTCATGGGCGATTGCCTCAGCGCGCTGCAGTACTGATTCTGCGATCACTTGGCGATAGGGCATCGGTGTGTCAAGTGGGAGGGAATAGGGGACCTGAATCAGGTTGATCGCTGTCACTTTTGCGTTGTGGATTTTGGCAATTTCACAGGCCATTTGCACGCTCTCTGTGTCTGCTCCTCCTTTGGTCGGAACTAGTATTTTCTGAATTTCAATCGGCTCAAATTCGGGAACTTTGACTTTTTCTATTTGAACTTGAGTTGTGGGGCTTATCTTTTTTGTGCGCCTATAAAGGATATACATCACCACGCCAATAGCCATCCAAGTGAAGCCGAGATAACGTCCTTCTGGCTTGGTGATGACGACGAGGACCCAGACAGCAAATGTAGAGAGAGCTCCAATGATCGCAGTGAGTGGAATGGAGACATTTTTCGAAAAACGGATGTTTAGCGGAGATTTAAAAGGGCGCTCGAGATCAGGTTTACGAATGCGCAGCATAATGAGTGAAAGATGCGCCGCACAAAAAGCAATCATCGCTCCGAAATTATACAGATCTGCTAAAAAATGAAGCTGTCCACGGCTCCATAAAATCAAAAGTGCAGCCAATCCTCCAAAAATTGCAAGAGAAACAATGGGAGTGCGGTAGCGCTTGTGAGTGCGATAGAAAAAGCGAGGCAATTGATAGTATTCGCCCATGTTGAATGAAAGACGCGATGCCCCCATCAAGCCAGCATTGCCTGCAACAAATAAAAGGGCAGCAGCGAGCACTCCAACCCATGGACCCAAAAATGCGCTGCCAACGGGAAGATTTTTAACGATCCCTGCGATTGGATCATTCACATATTTTGTTCCGAGCTCTTGTGGGCTCATCACAGAGAGTCCCACGAGTGAAATGGCGAGAAACATGACAACGAGAACAGTCATGACAATCATCACTGCACGCGGAAGGGTTTTGATGGGGCGTTTGGTTTCTGATCCAAGTGCAGCAATCGATTCAATTCCCGTATAGGCCACCATGGCCATTGCAGTTCCTTTCCAGAAATCGAGCCAAGAAGGAGACCAACTTTGCTTCATCCGATACGCATATGGTCAAAAACTTGCATGAAATCGACGCCATTGAAAGCTGCAAGCACCAAAATCAAAACCTGTGTTACAAGCGCAAATCCCGTCAGAACAATGCTAATGCGCGTGGAATGTTGCGCGCCAAAATAGTTCATCAAATAGAGAAGTCCAATCAGTCCTACAGAAAAGCCCAAATGGACGCCTGTATGGCGGATTCCATCGTGGATAAATGAAAGATAGGGAACGACAGCAAAGATCGAAATCGCGATTGTTACAATGAAGTCGAGAAGGAGTCCCCAGCCGGCGATAAAAGAAACGAGATCGTTGAAGGCAAACCTAGCAAAACTCGCAGCGCCGCCAGAGGCTTTAGTCGCCGCGGTCATCTCTGCATAGGTGAGTGAAGTACAAACGAAGACAATACCTGCAAGAAGAAGAGAAATGGGTGCAGCGCCCAAAGCAAAAAAAGTCGTGATCCCCAAAGCATAATAGATCGAGGATCCCAGATCTCCGTAGCCAACAGCAAACAGATCGGCAACACCGAGTTTGCGCAAGAGCCCACCTTTTTCAAGGCGCGCGACGCGACCAGAATGTTGATTCATTCTTTTGTTTTAATCGATCTCAGTATTAAAAACCTAATTCACAAATTCTCTGTGCTTTATTTATCGTGGTTTGCGAAACATGGGACAATTTTTATTCAGACAAGTTTTTTGAGATGCGGGGTATGCCAGATCGCAGCTTTTACACCACCACATTTCCGCTGAATTGAAGTGGGGAATAGGTGCTGTCATGAGAGGCGTAACGAATAAAATCGCCAAAACACATACAATTTTCATGAGTGTCCTCCTACATTAATGAGAACTTGTTTCGGAAGCTGGAAAACCACATCTTCCTCGGTGTAGACGACCTCTTCAACTGAATCGGCGCCGTATTGTCTGAGAGCATCGACACATTTTTGGACGACCTCTTCAGGAGTAGATGCTCCCGCTGTAATGCCAATAGTTGCTACATTTTCTAGCCAACTGGGATCAATTTCATCGGGGTGATTAATCAAAAATGCTCGAATTCCTCTTTTCTCTGCAACCTCGCGAAGACGATTAGAATTCGAGCTTTGTATATCCCCGATCACCAAAACTAGATCGATTTGATCGGTGATATCTCTTAAAGCCATTTGACGATTGGTTGTCGCGTAACAAATAGAAGAACTGGGAAGGGTTTCCACGTAGGGATATTTTTTAATGAGAGCATCGGTGATTTCTTTGACATCATCGAGACTTAAGGTCGTCTGTGTTGTATAGAAGAGCTTTTGGTCGGGAGCATAGTTAAGTTTTTTAACATCTTCTACATCTTCCACAATGGTGGTCACCTCGGGAGCTTCTCCTGATGTCCCAATCGTCTCCACGTGTTTACGGTGTCCAATCAAGATGATCTGATATCCCTTTTGCGCGTAGCGCTTGACCGCTGAATGGACCTTCGTGACCAATCCGCAGGTTGCGTCAATTTCGATGAGATTACGCTCTTTTGCTCTTTCTCGCACTTGAGGAGAGACACCATGAGCTGAATAAATTAAGCGTGCACCTAAGGGAACTTCATCGAGATCCTCTATAAAAATCGCCCCTTTTTCACGTAGACCTTCTACAACATGGCGATTATGGACAATTTCGTGCTTGATATAGATAGGAGAGCCCCAAAGCTTCAGGGCTTCTTCTACGGTTTCAATGGCTCGGACAACGCCTGCACAAAAACCTCGTGGTTGTGAGAGTAGGATCTTCATATTTGCGTTTCTAAAAACCTCATAATTCCAAAGGAGACATTTTCTACAATATCCATCGTCAATTCAAATCCGTCTTTCTCTCCCCTATAAGGGTCGGGTATATCTTCATTGAGAAATCGATCGCTAAATTCGGTCGCAAGATGTACTTTTTCGGCTTCTTTCTTCGATGGTGCCATCGATTTTAGCACCTCGAGAAGACTTTTGTCTACGGCAAAAATGTAAGAAAATTTATCAAAATATGCATTGGAGAAAAGTTTTGCACGGGATGTGATTGTAATTCCCCTCTTCTGAGCTGTTTTGATCATGAGTAGATCGGCTTTGCTCGTCAAAAACCAAGGATTGAGCGCGCAACTATCAACTTGGATTTGATCTTTAAGTCCTTTTTGTTCGATCAAATCTCTCAAAGTTGCTTCTAGAGCTGGAGATCTACAAATATTGCCTAGGCAAACAAAAAGAATCTGCATTATCTCACATCCGCGCTGCAGCGAAATCCATACGTTCCATTCATGATGCCGGGGTTATTGCGATGGCGATGCGAACAACGCATGTCTTCTTTCAAGCTTTTCCAACAGCCTCCCCGCAGTACTCGATAAACACCTTGAACGGGCCCTTGAGGATTATCCGGCTCTTGTAGGGATGTTTCGTAATAGTGATATCCATACCAATCCATGCACCATTCATAGACATTACCTGCGGTATCAAACAAGCCATATTTATTGGCAGGGTAGCTCAGAACAGCTGTCGTGTCAGAGCTAAAGAAATTGGCCTGTGAACGCTCAATCTGATCACCCATTGGGTATTGCGCTCCTTCAAGTCCACCATAAGCCGCCACTTCCCATTCAGCTTCAGTTGGAAGGCGTTTGCCCACCCATTTGGCATAGGCCATGGCCCCATACCACGTCACACCCACAACGGGATGCTTGGAATAGCCCGATTCAATGACCAGTTTGCCCGTATTTTTTCGAATGCGCGAATCCCTAAGACGGATGATGTCATTATTATTTGCATCCTTTTCTCCTCCCATTGCAGTCAAAAAGCGGGTAAATTGCTCATTGGTGGTGGGATGAATATCGATTGCAAAAGAGAGCAAATTGACAGCATGACGAGGCATTTCATCGCGCGCGCCGTTATTGCTTCCACGCAAAAATGTTCCTCCTTCCACGACCACCATTTCAGTGAGAATCGGTTCCACCTCTTTCACTTCTGCTTTTTTAGGGGTGTAAATAGCAACCGTCTTATCCGTTTGAAAAACGGCAGCGGGATCGGGCTCGTATTCAGGTCTTTTGATCTCTTGGGGCTTTAGTTTAGGGCGGAGTTCATTTTCCAGCTCTTCAATTTGATCCACTAAAAGCAAAGGTCTTTTTTCTGAATTGAGATTGAGGCATTGCTTGATGATTCCATCCCAATCGCGTTTCAATTCCAAATTGCATTCTGAGGGCATTGGAAAAAACCCTTCTGGAAATTTTCCGACTAGTAAGTAATAGAGCATCACCCCAAAAGAATAGACGTCTGCTTTGGCATCCGCATCGCGGCTGGAAGATCTCCTTCCCTTTTGTTCAGGCGCTAGAAAAGCGTAATATTGATTGAACGAATCATGCAGCTTTTCAATATCTCCCTCATCATTTTCAAAACCGGCTTCAAATGCCATCATTTCCCATAAAATCCGATAGGTGCGCGATAGCACAGCGCCAATTCCCACAATACGCGAAAGGCCAAAATCACTGATTTTGATTCTAATGTCATTATTTGAAAGATCCAAAAGGATATTATTGAACTTCAATCCGCGATGAGCGAGCGGCTCGTCGCCGACATTCATTTGATGGGCATAGTCCAATGCCGAGGCGACTTGTTTGGCAATGCAATAAATTTCTTCTTCCGCTAGCTGTTTCTTTTCTTGCAAGTATTGAGAAAGGGTGAGCCCCTCACCCACGCATTCCGTCACTAAAAAATATTTTCCGTCTGCTGAGGAGACATTGTCCATTTTCACAATATGGGGATGATCAATAACTCCCAATAAAGCCACCTCTTTTTCAAAACGCTGAATAAAATTGGGATTTTGCGCGAGTTCTTCTGGAAGCACTTTTAAGACAAAAGGCTTTTTTAGATAGCGGTGCTCGGCATAAAAGACCTTTCCCATCATTCCTTGGCCCAATTCTTTGATGATTTCGTAATCTCCAAGGATGGCTTGCATTTGCTGTGTCGACATCACATGCTCCTAATTAAAACACGATTTCGATGGTGAACCTTCTTTATTTTTTTCTCAAGTAATGTTAGATTTAGAGATTCTCTATAGCTTCGAGGATTTGATCCATATCGTTCATTGGAGGCTCGCAATGTGTACCGCGACAGATGTGAACAGTTGTCTTTCCATCGAGACAATTCTGGTTGGCAATTGAAGGGATGAGCGCATTGAGCGCTTCCTCTTTCCAAACAAAAACCGCATGGGGACAAAAGAGACTTCCAAGAGCCTTTTTCAACTCATTCTCATTGGTCCGGGCATCATCAAGAGCAACGACGACAAGGGGTGCATTCTCATCGAGGTAGCGCTGGAGCGCAATGAGATGATAACAAGCACCCGGAGGAAACGTCTCGATGAACGATTTCGCCGCTTTGAGAACATCCTCTGCTTGTGTGAGATATTTTTGGTCTTGAGTCAGTTGGTAGAGACGCAAGAGATTTTCGCAATGGATTGCATTTCCAGAGGGTTCTGCTCCATCGTAGAATTCACATTTGCGAATCAGTAGATATTTATCCTCTTGAGTCTGATAGAAAGCGCCATTTTGGGATTTGAAATCGCGCTCGAGAATATCAGTCAACTGCATCGCCCATTGGAGATAGGATGTTCCAGCACCTACTTCGAAGAGTGTCAAAAGAGCACGAATCAGAAAAGCATAATCGTCAAGTCCTGCAGAAAAACGGGCATCCCCTTCGCGGAAACGGCGCATCAATTCTCCGCCTACCCAAAGATTTTCCCTCATCCAATCGGCAGTCGCTTTTGCTGCGTCTAGATACGGACCTTCTTGGAAACAAAATCCAGCCCAGGCGAGCACGTCGATCATGAGGCCATTCCAAGATGTGATCACTTTGTCGTCTTTGAAAGGGCGCGCGCGTGTGCCTCTTTTCTCGAAAAGTTTATTTTTCAAGGAATGGAGAGTATCGTGAAGTTTTCCTTCTTCAAGGCCCACCACTTCTGCAAAATCTTTCGCTTCAAAAGCGACGTGAAGGACATTTTTTCCTTCGAAATTCCCCTCTTCTGTCACTCCAAAAAAGCGGCAAAAAATCTCCCCGTCCCCCGGTCCGAGAGTATCGAGGATTTCATCTTGGGTCCACGTATAGAATTTTCCTTCTTGCCCTTCTGAATCGGCGTCTTCGGCAGAGAAAAATCCTCCTCCTTTGAGTTCGCGAAGTGCGTAATCAAGAGTATGGCGGCTGATTTGTCCAAAGAATGGTTTTTTGGTGTATTTATACGCCTCGAGATAGGTTCTAGCGAGGATGGCATTGTCGTAGAGCATTTTTTCGAAATGGGGAATATGCCACCGTTCATCCACGCAATAGCGGGAAAAACCTCCCCCGAGATGGTCATATATTCCGCCGCGTGCCATCATTTGAAGAGTCAGTTCGATGTAGAAAAGGGAACGGCTATCTTTATTGGCTTTAGAGTATTGAAGCAGAAAATCGGCTTGGTAGCCGAGAGGAAATTTAGGCTCGCCTTTGATCCCACCAAAAACGGGATCGGCTATGTCAAAGAGCATCTGGACCGCATTTTGTAGATCTTCTTCAGTGGGAAGTTCGGTCCCTTGTGTTT
>JAAKFB010000094.1 GCA_011065235.1 Chlamydiota bacterium
CAAATAGATTAATAACAAATAAGAGTTTGTGGAAAAGCTTTTAAATTTACGTGTTGTTCTTCTCAAAAGGGAAGAGATTGATTTAGTTTCATCGGTAAAAAATCCAGAAGAAAATGAAGACGAAACAAATGAAATCATATTTAATATTAGGGATATCAATGAAATGATCAATCAAATGATAAAAAAGATTTCAGAGACTAGTTCAAGTCAAGGTGGATTTTTGAACAAATTTGTTTAATCGCAATTAGGCCTAGTGAACTAATCAAAAAGCTTCGGGGTATTCCCGGGGCTTTTTTATTGCTCTGTGGTTTTCTAACAATTGCACGTAAGCCCTGGTAGATAAATGACTTATGGATAAGAGTCTTAGGTTCACTCAGTTACTCTTCTTTTAAATCCTTAATAATAAGTTATTAATAGATTAATTTTAAGTTGACAAATAATTAACAATTTAGTATAATTATGTTATATTAATAATAACGTATAGGAGAAATTATGACTCAGTTAAATGAAGTCCTGAAAAAGAGCGATTTTAATCCAGATCAGATTATCATCGACAGCGATCTCAAGGTTCATAAAAAATCGTTTGGAAATAGAGTAATTGCTTTTATCTCTAATCTCCTTGGTAGTATCGGCATCCATCTATTTGATGGAAAATTTGAATTTGTTAGGGTTGCAGGTAAAATTCATAATTACTATTTAGATAGTAAGGGTGAATCTATAAATGCAAACCAGCCTACATTTAACGAAATTGAGCAAGTGAAAAGTAATCTCGAGAAACTAAAACAGAAGAGTCACTCAGTAGACACCCAAAACTTGATTGATGAGACTATTAATGCTTTAAAACCGTTTATAAGCTCTTCTCCCAGCCCTAGAAGTGGCTCGGTCAGTTTCGATTGTGGATCTGTTGAGGGTCGAGAGTGTATGCGCCAAGATGAAAAAAAGCAAATTCGCGCTGACTTTGACTTGGATTTGAAAGGGGAGCCTCGATTCGAGAACTTAAATCAAGATACTCAAAATTCGGTTGAAAAAGTCTACGAATTATTGGATCAAAAGAAAGTAGCTTGGGAAGATTTGAAGGAGCCGTTATGGATAGTATTGAATGCTAGAATGGAAAAATTTCCGAAACTGGTTATAAGCGCTGTTGATATATTAAAGGTTGATATAACAAATATGACTTTAAAACAGTATAATGATGTTCGGCTTAAATGTCATACTAAATTTTTCGAAGATCCGAAAAAAAGTCCGCACGAACTAAAAAGGTTATTTATTTCTGAAACTAAATACAGCTCTTTTGGATCTTCAGATGACAGAGCTGAGCTTGCTGGTTTGGTGATTCTTAGACATGGTAAAGTAGATAGTACAGAAACTCTCTTTTTAGAAAGATGTGAAGAACTAAAACCTTTTTTTAAAATAATCAAGAAAAATGCAGAGGTTATTAAAGGCGCTAAAGAAAAATTCGAGGAAAAAACTATTGGTAGGTTGTTGTCTCGGATAGCAAATACCATGGACCTAGAAAGTGTAGCTCTTGTGAAGAAAGCTGAAAATGGTGAAATTGAACTTCCCAAATTTGAAGATGTTTTAGTACAGAAAAATACTGAAATTCTAGACCGTTATAAGAAGATTTTTAATGAGGAAACAATTGAAGCGGTTAGGATCTCTTTAGCAGAAAAAGCAGATATGACTATTTCAGAATTCGAGGAAAAGATCGAAAAAGGAGAGATGGAGCTTCCAGAATTTACGAAAGTCTTAAAGCATTATCTGGATAAATTTCCTCAAACAAGTGATGAGCCACATAATGATTTAGTATTTCTTTTTGGATTTTTTTCTGAGCTATTCAATTCAATAAAAGCTGAAGACTATATCTTTAGAGTCTTTGGAGTTAAATATGCTGAGAGTGTTTTTAGTTCAAAAGGAATTGCGAGCTATCTTGAAGGACTTAAGATTGGTCGAAAGAATTATCGAGCATTTCGAGATCAGGCTTTTGAAAACGCTAGAAAGATAGTAGATATAGTTAAGTCTGAAGATGGTGCCCAGTCTTACTTAAGTCAATTACCTGAAAAGAGCGAATTTGAAATTTTTAATGATTTAGAGAAAATTATTTTGCTTTTGGATAAAATATTCGATAAAAGCAAGGCGCAAGAATTGACTCAGAAAATCTTTATGACAGAAGAGAAGCTTTCTTCTTTTAAAGAAAAGAATGTTGGGGATTTCTTAAAATCTAGGGACGTTTTTAAAAAAAAGGATCCGGACCATCTAAGTGTTAAGGATGAACTAGAACTTATAAATTACCGAAATGAGATATTTGCAGCAGCGGAAGATAGCATCCGAAAAGAATTTCAATAAATGTCATTCGTAGAGAAGCCGGGCTTATCGTCAAAGAGGTAGAGGTTCTCTGTCTTGATCGTGTCGAAGCCGGCATCTGCGAGAGCTTTTAAAGTATCAATAATAAGGTCAGGGGTGATCCCCTGGCCTTTTTGTTTATGTGCGAAACGGGCGCGGAATTGATCGATGCAAGAGGTCTCGGGCTGGCCGTGGGGCCAGACTTTAGCGCCGCGGTTAGAGAGGAGCTTGAGGATGAGGGGTGTGGGTGTGCTGGCGAGCTTCTTTTGGAGCTCAAGGGGAGCTATGAGCGAGTAGAGGAAGATGTCAACGCCGATGAGGGTCCTCTTTTCATTGGAGGGGATGTGGTTGGCAAGGGCTTTGAGTTTGTGGGAGGACTTGTAGGTGACCGGTTTGAGCTTTTGGGGCTTCTGCCCGAGGAGCTTGGCAACTGCGATGGCGAACTCTTTGGTGCCCACTTTCTGGGTGCTGGTCTTTTCTTTGTAGACGTCATTGGTGTGGATCCCTTCTTCGATGGTTTTGAGCCAGGCGTTGTGGATCCTTTCGGCGTTTTCATTGAGGCCGAGGTAATTGAGCATGAGGACGGAGGCGAGGAGGAGGCCAGAGGGGTTAGCCGAGTTCTCGCCGGCACGGCGGGGGGCAGAGCCGTGGATCGCTTCGAACATGGCTCCGTGGTCGCCGATATTGGCTGAGCCGCCGAGGCCTACAGAGCCGGTGATCTGCGCGGCGATGTCAGAGAGGATATCCCCGTAGAGGTTGGGGAGGACGAGGACATCGAAGATCTCAGGGGTATCAGCGAGCTTGGCGGTGCCGATGTCGATGATCCAGTGTTCATTTTCTATATCGGGGTATTCTGTGGCGATTTCTTCATAGACTTTATGGAAGAGTCCGTCGGAGAGCTTCATGATGTTGTCTTTTGTGAAGCAGGTCACTTTTTTCCGATTATGTGCACGGGCATATTCGAAGGCGTAGCGGGTGATTTTTTCGCTTCCAGGCCGTGAAATGAGCTTGAGCGACTGGCAGACTTGGGGTGTTTGGCGGTATTCGATTCCAATGTAGAGGTCTTCGACGTTTTCACGGATGATGGTGACGTTCATTTTGGGGTGTTTAGTCTCGATGAAGGGGGAATAGGAGGCACAGGGGCGGATGTTGGCATAGAGGCCGAGAGTGGCGCGGATGGTCACGTTGAGGCTTTTATAGCCTCCTCCTTGAGGGGTGGTGATGGGGGCCTTGAGGAAGGCGTCGGTGCTGCGCAGCGTATCCCATGTTGTAGGAGCCATACCGGTGGTATGGCCGGCGAGGTAGCACTTTTCTCCGATTTCAACGGGGTGGAATTCAAGGTTGGCACCCGATTCTTTGAGGACATGAAGGGTCGCGGCCATGATTTCTGGGCCAATGCCGTCTCCTTCTGCAATCGCAATGGGAATTTTTCCATTTGTCATATTCTTTTCTTTTAGGAGATTTTATTGAAGAATTCAAGGAGAATTGGTATTTTGAGCATACGGCACGCCGCCCGGTTCTGTAAAATTTGGCGGCAAAAAAGATGCCGATGAAAATTCACTAGACCGAGCAGCGTGTCATATATATGAATTCTATCCAAACGGGATTGTTAGAAGATCTCTTTCATAAACAACGTCAATATGTGAATTACTTTTTTGATCACCTCGATTTTGAGCAGGTGCAACGTGTGTTGGATCAGTGCTTGCAATGCAAGGGGCTGGTCATTTTAACGGGTATCGGCAAGAGCGGGATCATCGCTGAAAAGATTGCGATGACACTTGTTTCTACCGGGACGCGGGCATTGTATTTGCCCGCTGCTAATGTACTACATGGCGATATAGGTGCGATCCATAAAGAAGATGTCGTGATGATGCTCAGTAAAAGTGGTCAGACAGAAGAGCTGTTGGAGTTGATTCCCCATGTGAAGGAAAAAGGATGTCGGTCGATTGCGGTGGTCTCTGAGGAAGGGAGCACTTTGGGGACGGAGGCCGATTTTTGTGTGGTTTTACCTGTCGAAAAAGAGCTTTGCCCATTCGATCTCGCTCCGACAACATCGACGGCTGTGCAGTTATTGTTTGGCGATGTGCTTGCGATGGCATTGATGCAGGAAAATGGGTTTAGCCTTGAGCAATATGCAGGCAATCACCCCTCTGGGGCAATCGGGAAAAAGGTGAAAAAGGCTGTCCGGGATTTGATGAAAACGGGAGAGCAGCTTCCCTTTTGCGGGCCTAAGGATCGGCTAGTCGATGTGATTGTAGAGCTATCCAATAAGCAGTGCGGGTGTCTTTTAGTTGTGCTAGAGGGACGCCTTTTGGGTGTTTTTACCGATGGTGACTTGAGACGCGGGTTGCAAAAGGATGGGCCGCAGGTAATGGAAAAGAGGATGGAAGAGCTAATGAATTGCACGCCGATTGTAGTAGCACCAGGGGATTTGGCCTACCTGGCAAAAATGAGGATGCAAGATAAGCGGTATGTCATGGTTGCCCCTGTTATTGAAAATGAAAAAGTAATCGGCTTGATACGCATGCACGATATAATACACGGAGGAATATAGGAGAACATGGAAACGACGGGATTATTATATTCCTTAATTTTAATTGTCTTTGGCCTGGGTTACCTGGCCATTATTTTAGAATACAACATCAAAATTAATAAGACAGCTGTTGCGCTCTTGATGGCGGTCTTGTGCTGGGTCGTCTATTTCAGCTTCAGCAGAATTGCAATAGCAGAAGATACATTAGCACTGGCAAAACACCTCTCTGATGTGTCGCAGATTATCTTTTTCTTGATGGGAGCGATGACTTTAGTTGAGTTGATCGACTCGCACAAAGGATTTAAAATTGTCACCGATGTGATCCGGACAAACTCGAAGAGAAAGATGTTGTGGATCGTTGCATTTACAGCGTTTTTTCTCTCGGCGGTATTGGATAACTTGACGACGACGATCTTGATGATCTCCCTTTTACGCAAAATGGTTCCAACGCGCAGCGAGCGATTTATGCTCAGTTGTATTGTGGTGGTAGCTGCCAATGCGGGAGGCGCATGGACGCCTATTGGAGACGTCACAACAACGATGTTGTGGATCAATGGACAATTGTCGACGTTGAAGGTGATGCAGGCGCTTTTCTTGCCAAGTATCATCTCTCTTTTCGTACCAATGTTGTACTACTCGAGGAAGCAAAAAGGGGAGTACTCTCAACCTGCGCAAGAAGAATTTGATGTCATTCCAGAGCCCGGTGCACGCTTAGTTTTCTACATGGGAATTGGCGCTTTGGTTTTTGTCCCGATTTTTAAGACATTGACGGGATTGCCTCCCTTTATGGGGATGTTGATTGGCTTGGCAGGATTGTGGATTGCCACCGATCTTCTCCATCACAAGTATGAGCATCGGCAACACTTGCGTGTCCCCGCTGTGCTGACAAAAATCGATATGTCGGGAGTCTTGTTTTTCTTGGGAATTCTCCTGTGTATTAGCTCTTTAGAAACAGCGGGGATTTTGAGGGAGTTAGCTCAGTGGCTAGAACAAACCATCCACAATCAAGTAATAATTTCAGCCTTGATTGGGGTGATATCTGCCATAATCGATAACGTTCCCCTTGTTGCAGGGACGATAGGGATGTATCCGCTCACCGAGTTCCCAATAGACTCCTCATTGTGGCATATGATCGCGTATGCGGCCGGAACGGGGGGAAGCATGCTCTTGATCGGATCTTCGGCAGGAGTGGCGCTCATGGGCCTCGAAAAGATCAATTTTTTCGGGTATATGCGGCTGATGACCATCCCTGTTTTCATAGGGTATCTAAGCGGGTTCGGTGTTTATATTCTTCAAATGAAGCTCTTTGCCGTTCACTAAGGGACCTTCTCTAAATTCTGTCAAAAAAGCCCTCAGAGAGTTGTCTGAGGGCTTTTTTGTGCCTGTGCAAAGCTATCAATACTTTATTTTAATCAACGGTGCAAAAGAAAAGCATTTGCAGAAAAATCAAGGCTTTAGGTATTGTTATGTCTTCCTTTCAACGAGGAATCGGATGAAAGGAAAGCACTCGCAGTATTTAGCGGTGCTAAAGCTCTTTTGACAGCAGTGATGAAGTGATGTGACAAAAAACGCTTGTGCAAGCAAAGTTTTTAACTTTGTTTGCCCTATAAAATTCTATAACGAATTGTCAAAGTATTTTTTTCTTTGAGAATTTGATCTTGGTTCAGATTGAATGCTGACGGCGTGGATGAGGCATGCAAGTCGTACGAGGTTGTAAGTTTACTTGCAACCTAGTGGCGGAAGGGTTAGTAATACATGAATAACTTGCCTCTTACCTTGGGATAACGGTTGGAAACGATCGCTAATACCGAATGAGGTGTTTGGAGGGATCTCCAAACATCAAAGTGGGGGACCGGAGAAATTCGGCCTTGCGGTAAGAGAGAGGTTCATGGGATATCAGCTTGTTGGAGTGGTAAAAGCACACCAAGGCTAAGACGTCTAGGCGGATTGAGAGGTTGACCGCCAACATTGGGACTGAGACACTGCCCAAACTCCTACGGGAGGCTGCAGTCGAGAATCTTTCGCAATGGGCGAAAGCCTGACGAAGCGACGCCGTGTGAGCGAAGAAGGCCTTCGGG
>JAAKFB010000095.1 GCA_011065235.1 Chlamydiota bacterium
CCAAACTCATCCTTCGCAATTCTTTTGAGCTAGAAAAATGCCAACGCTACTGCCCGCCAAAACCACAATTGGTAGCAAAGAACAGCATGTAGTATTTATCCATTCTGCAAATCGATCTTCTTTACTTCCGAAGCGTCCTATTCGTCGAACACAGGTAGCGGATGCGCAACAAAGAGCAACTAGGCTTAAACTAATCCCCGCGGCCCCAAAACCGATTGCATAAGGATTGCAGGGATCTTCAGCACTGACAATAGAACCCACTGGGCATCCAACAGCCACTGCAATCCACAAAGCTCTAAGACTTGGCATGTTCGATTGTAAACATGCTTATTACTAGGATCCCACATAGTGAAAAATCGCTTGTTACAAACGTCTGTAAATCGGTTGCAGCAAATGTCTTCTGTATTGCGGATCCACTCGTGATACTCTATTCCTTCTTTATTAGGTAATAAAGGCTCACTAGAATTAATAACTTTCATTTCTTCCTCCTTTTTAAATTCGAACATGAAACATCTGTACCAGACAATCACGAGTTTAACTACATTTATCTGCCCTTAAATAAATCCCTGCAATAATAAACGCTAGAGAAACAATGTGAATAGAAACTCTAGCACTAATAAGGCATAAATTTACGTTTTTTCTTTCACAGCATCCGAGTCTTCGAACAGTCGAAAAGCAAGCATTGCCACAATCAACTATGCTCACAAGAGCACCTAATGAACCAATGCCATAGGAAAGAGTATCCATAAGCATCGAATCACACCCTCTAAAAGCACTTCCGAAGCTAAGAAAGGCAGCTGTCGCTGAAAACACAGGGGTGGCGGTAGAGACAATAAATTCTTTTTCTAGATACCTATCAGAACGACTACTACAAGCACACAGACAGCCACCACAATAATCTATATACCCTTCACAGCAAGTAAAGTTACTACAACATTGCTCCGTATTGTAGACAACCGTATCCATAGATCGGTTTCCAATTAAGGGAGTTGAACTTGTCATATTTTTCTTTCTTTCATTTTTAATTACACTTTGCTTTGGTTAATAATTAAAGCAGACAAAAATAGAGCTATTCCAATGAGGTCAATACACGTTCCCCTAAGTCGATTTTCAATACTAGCAGTTTTCTCGAAACCACAATGTGTTGCTAACATAACGCTACAGTTAGAAAAAAAATTCAATGCATAAAAAGAAATGCCTATCGCAGAAGATATGAGAACACCTCTCGAATCAGGCTGTGCATTAAATGCTGCTCCAAAAGTAATTAGTCCCCAATAACAACCTACCCAAGCCCTACATGCAATCATACCACCATTTATTTTTCGATCTTCCGAGCAATATGCATCTTCACAACAAAGACACATTCTCCCACATGCATAACTCTCCCCACCAATGTCTTCCCAATCAACTTCTCTAGGGAGAAGAGGGGTTCTAACATTCGACACGTTCATGATTAGCTCCAAAATTAATTTTAGCGCGTTTAAGGTACAATTCTTTCCCAAAATTTTTCAACTAATATATTTTTATTTTTTAAAACTCCTAAGGAGATAGATACGAGCACAAAAAAATAACTGTCTTTTAAACTTGCAGGGAGACAACAATGTTGGCCACGAAAGTTCTGCAATTTTTTATTTTAAAAATGGAGTCACTATGAGAGTTCAAACAGCTCAACAAGGTTACATGGAAAACTTCGAGGATCCTTGCTCGTTTTGTGGATCTGCCAAATACTTAAAATACCCTGGGTGGATATTTGGAGTTGGTTTTGCACAAGCGGCCGTAATTTCTGAAGCATTTAGTGAAAAAAGTGTTTCCTGTGATCCGAAGGTCTTTGTTATTCCTGCGACACTCGGAATCATTTTTTGTGCGAGCTATTTCTTCTGCGTTTGTATAGAGCCTTGTCAGCAAATTCATGGTTTTCAGAAACGAGAAAAATCCAATTGTATCGACCAAATAGGCCATTATGGGATGCTGTTTTTTGCTTTTTACTCCACCTTCCAAAGTATAACCTGTTTAGCTATTGCTTCTTCAGCTTGCGATGAATCGAATATTCAATAAAAACTTAAATTTTGGATTCACGGAGAATCATTCAACTTGCAGCTAGCCCATAGAAGGGATAGGGGGGAAGTTGAATTAATATTAAAATATTGACTTATTCCTAATCTTTTCTTAAAATCTTGACCGTATTTTTAGGAGGTCTCCATGTCAACAAATCCTGTAAACTCAAATAATACTGTTCCTTCACAAAGCACCCAGACTTTTCCCAATGCACCTTCAGATCCAGAAGCTATTATTGGTTTTGCAAAAATCCTCTCACAAAGTCAAAGCGATAAGAACTACGATGCTGCCTTCGAACAAGTGAAAAATATTTTTAGCTGTGGACAAATTTTGGCGGCTAAAGCTTTTCTCAATGCAGAGCATCAGGACTTTCTTCTAGACATTATTTTGACACTTCTAGAAGTGTTTCAAGCTCCCATCTATGATCATAAGCCCCATCAGCGCTTTTTGATCGCTAGAACGCTTCGTCTTTTTGCTGAGCTTGAAATGCTCCGTTCTTTGGAATCTCACGGAACTAGCAGCGACCTCCGAATAGAAAATATTGTCAACAAATTACAGCGTCTGATCACTCACGCGGAAGATCAAGAGTGCTCCGGTCTTAAATTCGAACTCCGATGTGTTGAAGGAGCTTGCCATCGTTGGAAACATAAAAGTCACATCTGGAAAAAATATGGATCCGATTTTATAAAATTATTTGCAAAAGCAAGTGCCCTAGAATTGGAAATTCTTAGTGATGCATGTGCGCTTATTGGTAATTTGCGCAAAGAACAAAGTGGTTCTTGGTATGACACCGCATTTTATGTGGGTTTTTTAGGTAGCTTGGCAACACATGATGAAGCTGTTTTCATTGAAATCCACGAAATAGTGAAAGAAGCATTCAACAGGAGGACAACTTTTGAAGATAAAAAAATTCTATTATCAGCCGCGGATTTTTTTGCCGATGTTATTTGGAGAGGATCCCCGCAGATAAAGAGTTGGGCTCTTTATGGAAGAGAGGGAGCTCCCGGACTCATCCAACTCTCCCAAATTGAGCCAAATAAATCGATGTCCAAAAAATTAACAGACATTGGGCAAAATATTTCGAAAAAAGCAGCAAGCTATTTCGGAAAGGACACTCTCACACTTTGGGGAGTTCAGTATCATAGCTGTTGTCTATTGAGCGCTCTTCAAGAATGTGAGGCTGTTCTGCCTGACTCGTCTAAAGTCTGCGAGAAAGCCAAAAATGTACTTTCAAATCGGAATACAGATGAGGAAAAGGATAAAACTGTCGCAAAGCTAATCAACGAGGCTGTAGCAAGCCCTTTAGTTGAATACCGCAGCTTATTTGATGTCGTTATTGACCCGCAAGAGCCATCAGATCTCTTAACAAAGCAAACCGAATTAGATGAGAGGGACAAAAAATTACAAGAGAGAGAACAAAGTCTGGAAGAAGAAAAACGCTCGGCGGAAATTTTATTACAGCAAGCCACAGTTCGTTTGGAAGAAGTCGATTCCTCTAAAAGAGATCTTCGAGAGCTGGGTACTAAAATTCTGAATAAGCAAGCCAAACATTTCGAGAAGTTTGCAAAGGAGATTTCTCCTGAAGAAGTAGACTTCCCTTTGGCTAAAAGGCCATTAGATCGTGAACTCCCTATTCCTCTTAAAGGCCTATACCAAGATTTTCAAGAACGTCACTTTGGCAAAAACAAAGATGCACAACTTTTTGGAGAAGCGTTTCGTTATTCCATCCCCTCATATGTCCGACCAAACGTACTCAGCAAGGGAGAGGAATCTACGCCCATAGGAGATAAAATTAAAGATTTTCTTCAAGGTTCTCTTCCTGTTCTTCTGCTCCATGGAGATTCTGGCGCAGGAAAATCTTTCTATGCATACCTGCTTGAACAGAGGCTATGGAATGACTGGATGGAAGGAGGTATAGTTCCTATTTATATCGACCTAAAAACTCTTAAAACTTCTATAACTGACAGATTTTTAGAAATGAAATATTCCATAAACCAAATAGAAACCCTCATAGATAAATTTGAGTTCCTATTAATATTGGACGGGTTTGATGAAATGAAAAAGCACATAAAAATTCAAGACCTCCTTCCAGAAAAATGGGAAAAATGCCGAATATTTGTCACTTGTAGAACCCAGTTTATTCTCAATGATTCCGACTATTGGGCAAGATGGTTTAGCAAACAAGCAAGGGCCGATTACACGGAGCCTTTACCGTCTAACGAGTGCTATTTGACTCCTATTACCTCACAACAAGTCGAAACCTATATTAAAAAAAGAGGACTTGAAGACAACTTTCAAATAGCAGAGAAAAAATTCCCTCAGCTACAAGAAATGACGCGAACTCCCCTATTACTTTGCTTGCTCAGCGAGACCTTACCCAAGCTTGTTTCTAAAGAGTACATTGATCGTGCCGATGTCTACACGGAATTCATTAACCTATGGTTTGGAAGAGCCTTTCGCCGCCTTGAGGAAGCTGGTCTGTTAAGTGAAACTAACAACAAAGATAAATTTCGAGAATTTGCCGAAGAGCTTGCTATGAATATGTACTTTCAGGGGTCATCAGAAGCTAGGCGCACCGAAACTCCATTTAAAGCCCTTTTTGAAAGTACCGATTCTGAAGTGCGCGATGCATGTCCATTGAGATTTTCTTCAGAAGAAAAAATCGTCTTTTTTCACAAATCCTTTATGGAATACTTTGCTGCTGCGTATTTTTTGCGCCAGATAGCTCCCTCACCCCCAAAAGCCCCGCAAGCTTCCGAAAAAGATTTGAAGGAACGTCTTAGCACACATCCTCTCAAGAAAGCAAGAGAAGGGAAATTGTTCCATCACGCTCTTCTACATAGCGAGCCCGCTCTTTTGGATTTTCTCATTCAACTCATTAATAAAAAAAATATCCGGGATTATCAAGATTCCCTTGTAAGAATACTCAAGGATTCCAAAGGGAATCCTGACTTGAACATCCTATGTGCGAATGTCATGACCATCTTAAATTGGATGAGATATCCCTTTTCCGGGATGGACTTAAAAGGCCTTCAAGCTCCGGGTGCAGATCTCGAAGGGGGAATTTTTCATTTTACAGATCTTTCAGGTGGAAATTTCGAGTCTGCTTTATTCAGCCAAGCTCAACTCGTCGAAACTAATCTTACGCAGAGTAAATGCACAGATACGGATTTCGGACAAGGAGCAACAATTAAAATCGGGAATGCCTTCAATTGTTTTATCTGCCATCCAACAAAAAAAAAAATTGCCGTTTCCAGTAGCAGTACTAGCAATAACAATAGCGAGACAGAATATGCCATCGAGATCTGGGATTCGGAAAAAGGAAATCCAGTCCGCTATTTTCATGGAAATTTTCCACAGATCACCTGTATGGCTTACAGCCCCAAAGGGGATTTAATTGTCTCTGCCAATTGTAGTAAAGAAATTGTTGTTTGGTCTGCAAATTGGGCCACAAAAGCGTTCACACTCAAGTGCAATAGCGAAGTGACATCTATTTGTTTTTGTCCGACCGGAAATTTTATTTTATCTGCTAGCAAGGACAACATCCTTCGACTTTGGTCGATCACAACAAAAACTGTCGATGGTAGTTTTTCAGGACACACAGACACAATTACAAGCGTGAGCTTTAGCTCAAACGGAAAATATATACTGTCTGGAAGTGCTGATCAGACTGCACGCATATGGGAACGAAAATCCTTTCAGTGCGAACACATTCTCAAGGGTCATACTCAGGAAGTGACCGCTGTTGCTTTTGATCCTAACAGCTTGCGCGCTCTAACCAGTGGAGCAGATCATGCTATCAAGCTATGGGCAACTGAAACAGGAGAACTCGTCCATACCTTCGATGGGCACGAAAATTCTATTACTTGTCTTTGTTTTGATTCAGAAGGAGAACACCTTGCGTCTGGAGATAAAGATGGTCGAGTCCTTCAGTGGTCTACGAAAACAAAGCAATTAACTTTAGACTTAGAAGGCCACACTGGACCTATCAATAGTATCTGTTATAGCCCAACAGGAAACTTTATCTTTTCTGGAAGCGCCGATCAAACGATCAGACAATGGTCGGCAAAATCTCAGTACCATGTTGCGAGCCTTGAGCGCTCCTCAGACCCCATCACTGGCATATTAAAGCAAACAGATAAAAAGCTAATGCTTGATATGTGGAATAGATTTGCTTCTTCCCAAAAAAATGCTAAAGAGGACCTCAATGTATTTAGATTGACTCATCTCAAAGAAGCTATTTCATCCACTCGTCTGCATCCTGATGGAAAACGCTTTATTTTCAAGTCCCAAAAAGATGAACTAAGACAATTAGGCTTAAAATCTGCTCAAACCTGCAATACTCTTAGAGGTCATACTGATGAAATTACAGATTTTTGTTACAACCCTAATGGAAATTATATTCTGACATGCAGCAAAGATCAAACAGCTCGCCTCTGGGCAACAAATGACGGAAAAGAACTGCGTCTTTTTCAACATCCTGCACCCGTAACATCTATTTCCTTCAGTCCAAATGGAAACATAATTATAACAGGAAATGACAAGGAAGTTCGTTTATGGAATGCAAATAACTCATCCCCCACTAAGACCCTCAGAAACGAAAAACAAGCAGCGATCACCTGCATTCTCTTCCCGTTTGATCATGAATTTTTTGTAGGCGATGAAGAAGGAAAATTACACTGTTGGTCCAATAGTTCAAATAATTCACAAAGTTTTGCTTTCAATAGGATATCTTCTCTTCACAAAGATAGGATCAATTCTCTATGTATAAATTCTAGCAAAACGCTTCTGTTGACCGTAGGGCAAGATGGCACAGCAAAAATTACAGATTTAAAAAATCGGAAAAAAAATTCCCAACTAATCTATAC
>JAAKFB010000096.1 GCA_011065235.1 Chlamydiota bacterium
CTGTCAAATATTTCTGCTTTAAATCAACTATGCGACTTTCTAATCTGTGAATTGTGTCCGTGATATCATTTTCTGTCTGGATAACCTGAGCTTCTCTGATTGGTCCATCGAGATTTATATCGAAATTTGGACGTTTTTCTCTCAATTGTTTAACGATTTCATTTATGAAACCTGTAACTGCTACAATCCGATCATATTGCTTTTCTAAAGCTGCATGATCTGTTGGAATGCCCGATTTATCCTCAGCAAGTTTATAATACTCAATTTTTTTAATAACTCTTTCTTGAAGCGCCTTTGCTTTAACTCCAAGTTGATCCGCCTCTACATATGCAATACTATCAAAGTTTTTTCCTTCTCCATCTAAAGATACTACAGATGTGTTCAAAATATTGTTAAAAGTTTTCCAACCAAATGTTTCTGGTTTTACTTCTGTTGTTGCTGCCATGATCCCCTCCGAGGATAAATTTAGGTGACGTCAATTCTATTTTTTATCCCCCTTTTTTTTCAAATGGTTTTCTGTTAAGCTCGGGCCATGCAAAAAGTTCTCTTTGAAGAAAAATCGTATCAGATTTCCTCAGATGCCATGCCCGAAATGCTCAAGGAAAAACTCAACCAAGAGCAGCTGAAGTGCTATTTAAAACTCCTCGATCAAGTGCAACTTCAACCCAAAGCTGTCTATGCAGAAATCAAGGCATTTGGCCAGGAGTATCCCACTGTTCCAGAAGTGATCAACTTGCTCACCTTCGCACACATCCAAAACCATCGAGTGGTGGAAGCCGAAAACCTCATTGAAGACACGTTTGAAAAACATCCCGAATATCTCTTCGCACGGATCAACTATGCAGATCAATGTATCCGGAAGAAAAAACTATCCAAAATCCCAAAAATTTTCCCGACATTTGATCTGAAAGAACTCTACCCGGAAAAAGAGATTTTTCATCTGAGTGAGTTTCGAGGTTTTTTCATCATGATGACCTACTATCAAATAGCTCTCAAAGATCGAGAAAAGGCCATTTACTACTTTACGACCGCCAAAGAAATCGAGCCCCACCATCCAAGCGTGCTCTATCTTGAAAAAAAGCTCTTCCGGAAGTCCTTATTCCAGCGTCTTCTCCGCTTGAAGAAGTGAAAGGGTTGTTTTCTCACCGTTGATGTCCCATTCGGTGCCGACACATTTTTCAAAAGAAATGTCTATGCCAAGAACCTCATGCATAATGAGAGAATGATGCGCCTCAAACGCCGTTTTGACCCGATCGGTTGTGTCCATCGAAATGTGGATCCGATCGGTGACATGAAATCCGTTTTCGCGGCGCATGGTGTTGATTTTGTTGATCACCTCGCGCGCAATCCCCTCCAAGAGCAGCTCTTCATCGAGCTGTGTGTCGAGACCCACTGTGATTCCCTTCTCAGAGCGGGCGACAAGCCCTTCGCGCACCTTGCGCTCAACGGCAACATCTTCGGGCGTGAGTGTAAACGTCTCCCCTTCCAGATCAATGTCAAGAGAGGCGCCTGCAAGAAGAACACTCATTTGCTTTTGATCAAAATCGCGAATAAGTTGTTGTACAACCCGCATTTTAGGTCCCACTTTTTTCCCCAGGACAGGGAAATTGGGCTTGCAGATGAGCGAGACGAACTCTCCTTCATTGCTCGAGAATCCTACGCTGTGGACATTGAGCTCCTCGGCAATGAGCACTTCTTGTCGCTCAAGGGCAGCTAAAAGCGTCTTGTCTGCTGTGATCACATGAGCTTTTTTAAGCGGCTGGCGCACTTTTAGCTTTTGCTCTTTACGCAGCGCATGCGCATTGCTCACCACAACCTGCGTCGCGTCCATTTCCCTTTCAAGTTCATGGTCACGGAGTGCGGGATCGGCTTTTGGATATTCACACAGGTGCACCGACTCGGGATCCCCTTCTGTTTTCAGCTGTAGATAGATCGCCTCGGCCATAAACGGGATAAACGGGGCGACAATTTTAGAAAGATGGAGAAGTACCAGATAGAGCGTTCCAAAGGCTTCTCTGCGATCTGAGGTGTCTTCATCAGCCCAAAAGCGGGTTCGCCAGCGGCGGATATACCAGTTTGTCAGATCTTCGATAAAAGCAACAAATGGCGTTACCGCACAGTTCAGTTCATAGCGCTCCATCGAATCTGTCACCTCTTCCGTTAATCCTTGAAGACGCGATAAGATCCAGCGATCGATGTCTGCCTGTGGCTTTTCTTCTTTAGGTTCCCACTTGTAGATTTTGGCATAGGTCGCAAGAAACACATAGGCATTCCAAAAAGGGATCATCACCTGGCGCAGAACCAGCTCCACCCCTTTTTCTGAAAAGCGCAAATCCTCACCACTCACTGCACCACTACTGAGCAGAAACAGACGGATCGCATCTGCCCCATATTGATGAATCACCTTTTCAGGATCTGGATAGTTTTTGAGTCGCTTGGACATCTTGTTGCCATCTTTGGCAAGGATGATTCCATTGACGATCACATTCTTGAAGGCAGGCTTATCAAAAAGAGCAGTCGACAGGACATTTAACGTGTAAAACAACCCCCTGGTCTGATCGAGTCCTTCAGCGATGAAATCGGCTGGAAACCCTTCCATCGTTGCCTTTTCATTTTCAAAAGGGTAATGATTTTGAGCATAGGGCATTGAGCCCGATTCGAACCAACAATCAAAGACCTCGGGGATCCGTTTGAACGTTTTTCCATTTTCCTCAAATGTCAATTCATCGATGAAATGACGATGGAGATCGGGAATTTTTTTCCCAACGCGCGCTTCGAGCTCGGCAATACTTCCAATCACGATAATTTCGCCATCCGCGCTTCGCCAAATCGGGATCGGCGTGCCCCAATAGCGATTGCGCGAAATCGACCAGTCTCTAGCATTTTCAAGCCATTTTCCAAAGCGTCCCTTTTTGATGTGCTCGGGCACCCAATGAATTTCATCATTGTTTTTGAGAAGCTTGGTCTTGATCTTCTCCACCGAGACAAACCAAGTCCGCACTGCGCGGTAGATCAGCGGCGTATCGGAGCGCCAGCAAAAGGGATAGCGGTGGCGGATTTGAGTGTGGAGAAAAACACGCCCTTTATCCTTGAGTGTTTTGATGATCCCCTTGTCGGCATCCTTGACAAATTGCCCCTCGAAATCAGGAACTTCTTTCGTGAATTTGCCATTGTGATCGATCGGACAGACCAGCTCAATTTCCGCTTCTGCACAAACGAAAAAGTCCACCTCACCAAAAGCCGGAGCCATATGAACAATACCTGTTCCATCTTCCGTCGAAACAAAATCATCTATGAGAACTTGAAAGGCATTCTTTTGGCGCTTCTCGGCAAAATAGGGGAAAAGGGGTTCATAGTGTTTCCCAACAAGACTTTTTCCCTTCATCGTCTCGACGATTTCCACTTCCTTAGGATCTTTGAAGTAGGAACTCAAGCGGTCTTTGGCCAAGAGATAAAAAGTATCGCCTTTCTTGACCTTCACATAGTCGATATTGGGGCCCACTGCTACGGCTAAATTCGAGGGTAATGTCCAAGGCGTTGTCGTCCAAGCGAGCAACACCGTATTGGGATCGGATGTAAGCGGAAATGTAACCGTCAATGAAGGATCATCGACATCGCGGTAGTTGAGATTCGCTTCAAAGTTAGAAAGTGGTGTGCCCAGTTTTGCCGAGAACGGCATCACCTTGAATCCTTCATACACGAGCCCCTTTGCATAGAGCTCATAAAGGACCCACCAGACCGATTCCATGAAAGAGGCATCCATCGTCCGGTACGTCTTATCAAAGTCGACCCAGCGCCCCATTCGGGTCACTGTACGCTTCCACTCTTCTGTGTAGCGAAGGACAATGCTGCGGCATTCTTCGTTGAACTTATCGATTCCAAACGCTTCAATTTCGGGACCACCCGAGAGCTCTTTTGCCTTCTCAATTTCATTTTCAACCGGAAGACCATGACAATCCCAGCCAAAACGCCTAGGAACACAATATCCTTGCATCGTCTTAAAGCGAGGGATCACATCCTTAATCGTTCCCGCAAGCAAATGGCCATAGTGAGGAAGGCCCGTCGCAAAGGGAGGGCCATCATAGGTCGAGAACAACTCACCTTCTTTCTCTACAGATTTTTGGAAAATTTTTTTCTTTTCCCAAAACTCCAAAATGCGCTCTTCGCGATTTGGAAAAGATTCTTTTTCTTTAATTTCAAACATAATGAGGACGAGCCGCGGGAGAATTTTTTGAAACAGAAATAGGAATTTCATATAATTTCGGCCAGCGGTCTCGAATTTCAATGAGCAAATTGAATAAGTCGTCCACTGTTCCTGCCGTGTGAATCTTCTTTTTAATGTAGTCTAGAGAGGGTTTAATTTCTGTTTGGTATTGATGTTCCTTATGCGTCGCATGGCATAATTTATAGGCATAAATTTGATATTTATCCACAAAATCCCGAATAGAACTGAGTAAATCGGTTTCAAATTTGTAAATATCATGATCGCGATAAACCTTCAGAAATTCCTTCATTTTTGTCATGAGGAGCCCCACATTAAGACCTACGCCATAATAGGGAGTAACCACCCCCAAAATCCCGATTCCACAGGCACAGAACCCATCAATCGTATGATTCAAATGCTTTGAAAAACAATAAACAAAATGTTCCGAAAATCCCAAGGTTCCTACTGAAAGCCCGAAATAAACCAGTGTAAAAAACACATTATGAACGACGCATGCGAGTGCCATCAAAGTAGCCTCGATAAATGTCACCCTTGAGGAAAGCACATGGCACAGATCGTAAATCCCTAACTGCTTGCCTGCGAGTGCATAGGGGGCATTTTTGAGACTCGCATAGGTGATTTGGAGCAGAGCAGAGGATTCAATGATCCGATAGGCCCTTTGAGAGGACTCTGGGAGATATTTCTGAAGGATATCCTCATAGGCATGATACACTTCAGAGAGGTCTTGTGTGCCAATAGCATTACTCGACATAGAACGTAAGTTGTTGTACGATAGGAGACAACATTATAGGAAAGGGATCTTTAAAGATAAACATTAAGTTGCAACTTCCTGTCTATCAGCAACTTGCGACAAAGCCCCCTAACCTTGACAAAAAATCAAAAAAATGCTACTATAAATATGGGGGTGTACAGGTTTCGACTTAGTAATGGAACATTAATGGCATGCAGAGGACGTCAGTTGGCCTCTCAAAAAAACTGGCAAACCAATAAACGGCAAAGATAAACTTGTCGCTGTTGATTTCGCACCTAGTGCAGATCTCGACAGAATGGCTGCTTAAGACCTAACAGTTTAAGCACCTCGGTGACCTAGAGCGCACCAGGCTCTTTAGAATCACTGTCATATTTCCTGGTATGAATCTGATCCGTTCGGCCTTTTGAGATTGAGATTCGAGATTTAAAAGGGCGAGTTGCTTCCCTCTGGGGCACCTTCCATCAGAAGCAACTGCGAAACTAAAGGTGATAAGCATGTAGTCATTAATGCTGAAGTTGTCTAAGGACGAGAGTTCGATTCTCTCCACCTCCATTATCAAACCTTGTAAAAGCCTATCAGGATCTGGTAGGCTTTTTTCTTTTATCTAAAAAACAAAAAAATCATGGGCGCACGACCAATCGAAATAAATTTCCATAAAATCAAAAAAACTCATTTTATTCCGCAAACAAAAGATGATTTATCGAATCACCTCAGAAAGCAATACAAGTTTCTCTGCAAGTCTCTTCTGGATATTCAAAAAGGAGATTCAGATGAAATTGACCGAGTAGCCCTAGCGCTGAGAATACTCTTCCATACTACCAAGAGATGCAAGGGGCTCCTGTCACAAATTAACGCCAAAATTGAAATACTTGATACCTGCCCAAAGGTTTCCTTGCCCCAGGATTATGACGAAGCTATTTCACAACAAAGGTTGCTCAGTAGCTTTAACGCAGGAATGGTTACTTATACTCTAGGCTCAATTGAGAAGTGGAAATTGACTCCCTCTACCAACTCATCCTGGGTTGGTCTTGAAGAATGGTGGAACCGCCTCCTTTTTGAGGACAACGGCATTAAATTCACTCCAAAAGAACTGGTGTGTTGTATTGCTAATACCGATGGCGGCGCCCACATCGATCCAAATCTCAAATCACACTATTGCTATCTTGAACGGACAGGATCGGTAGGAGGGATGTATTTTATCGATGGCAAACAGCACTTCCCTGCTGGGCCTGTAAAAGTAATTCTACCTCACATCGGCCATGAAGTAGTGAGTTCACTTAAGCGCTCATTTCCTGAAATTTGCCCGGAATATGGGCTACCCGATCCCAATCAAAAGTTCTGAACGCGTCTCTCCACCTCCAATAGGGCTGGTCTTCCGACCAGCCCTTTTTTATTGGAGGGGAGAATCAGCTTTCCGCCTCAGCCAACTTCAAGAAGGTGGAGGGAGGCCTGAGAGCCTTCTGGGAAAAAAGAGTGCACAAAAGCGCGCTCTTACAAAGAAATATTCTAGTAATTAGAAGTCTACTCTACAAGTCAATATAAGACCGTGTATGTAGATATTTTCAGCTACAAACGCGTTAGAAGAACTAAAGGTTTCATTCCATAGAACATTCAACTCATACTTTACAGCAATATCTAAATACCAATCATTACAGCAGAAGTAATCACCCCAACCAATCCCCAAAGCAACACTTGTATGAGGACTAATTGTACAACGATCATTATCTTTGATCTTTGTAGTAATATTTTCTGAATTTGATGCTCGAGCTCTTATAAATACATTTGTAGTATCAACATCATAGTCGGTATAAAGAATGCTTAAACTAGCATCCCCTTCTACTCTAAATTGACCACAAGGATTCCAGTTTGTATCTACACCAACTCTTGGTCCAACTCCCCAGGAGCAATATTTTGCTGTTTCATTAACAGTAACA
>JAAKFB010000097.1 GCA_011065235.1 Chlamydiota bacterium
ATTAAACATCAATCAAAGTCGATCTGCAAAGCGTAGTATTTATTGCCTTTGTAGAAAAAAAAAATAAGACAAAGCAAAGGTCTATTGATTCTGCCTTTATCAAAATAAACACAATACAGCATCTACTCCATATAGGAATTCCCGAGGGAATTGAAAAGAACATTCACCCTGAAGAAGTGATAAAAATTCGTTTCGAAGTAGATACGGATCCACCTGTAGATGGTGCTATGACAGAAAATGCTCTTCTTTTACTCCCCTCTCCCTTTTCTGTTAAAACTTTCCGGCTAGAAGATTTATTTGCCGGCAAGGTTCATGCAACACTCTGCAGAGAATGGAAAGGACGTGTCAAGGGAAGAGATTGGTATGACTTAGTGTGGTTTGTTTCAAGAAACATTCCTTTGAACATCAACTATCTTGAGCAAAGAATGCGTCAAAGTGGTTATTGGACTTTAAAGGCAAAAATGTCCTCTGAAGACCTTTTGAACCTATTTGATCAAAAAATTGAGAAGCTAGATATTAACTCAGCAAAAGATGACATTATCAATTTTATTAGAGACTCCTCTCAAATCGAGATTTGGTCTAAAGATTTTTTCAGGCAAATAGCCGGAAAAATCAAAATTAACCTTTAGTAAAAAAAATCTTGGCCCTTGGCGGCGAAAGTAATTCACATACACCTCTAAGTTTGTTCCTTTTTTTTTGAATTCGCTTGGTATAAAATCTAAAATTGACTAACTTTTCAAATCAGGCCTCATGTGTGAGGCGGTGTATGTGCGCATGAAATTTTGGTATCGAATTTTCTTACTTTTTCTCCTCTTCATCCCGATAGGATTGACATCGGATGATGGAGAGTTGCAAGAGTTTGATGATGACGCGTTTTTATCTGCAAAAACAGAGCCTCCTGCATCCGATGGACTGATTGGATGGTCCCTTTTTAGTTCTGGCGGCGAAGACAAATACATCATCAACTTCAACAATGTCTCAATGATTGAGTATTTGCGCTTTGTCAACCGCATTTCCAATGTGAATTTTCAGTTCGAAGAAACCGAGGTCGACTTCCCCATCACGGTGATGTCTGATGACCCATTAACCGTTCAGAATATCCTCTCAACCTTGATTCAAACGCTGCGCGCACGGGGCCTTTCGATTCTCGAGCAAGATAACACTTTGCTTATCACCCAAAGTAAAGCGATCAATCAAATTCCTTCGATCGTCACCCCAGACAAAAAAAGTAAAGGCGCTAAAGATGCTCCGATTATCACGCGTGTTTTTCGCGTGCAAAATGCTAACTTGAACTCTGTTGCGAGCATCATCCGTCCGATGATCTCACAAGGAGCTATGATCGATATCTCTACTGAAACACGTCAATTGATTGTAACCGACATCACCACCAACGTCGATAAGATTGCGATTTTGCTCAAAACGCTTGATACACCGCATTCCCCTCTAGATATCGACACGTACAAAGCGCGCCACGTTCCCGCAGATCAACTCATTCTGATGACCAAGAAGATTGTCGAGCCTTTTTCAGAAGACAATCCCCTAATCTTCGTTCCTCAGCTAGAAACGAACACGATTTTCATCGTCTCGACACCTCATATGATCGAGCGTTCGGTCGAGGTGATGGAAGATCTCGATAGAAAGCCAAAAGCGGTGAAAGGACCTATTGGCGATCGGGTTTTTCTCTATAAAATTGAAAACAAATCCGCCGATGAGCTTTTAGAGGCGTTGGAAGAAATTGCCGACGAACTGCAAGGGGCCGGAGCCCAATCGGTCAACTTGGTGGCAGCTTTAGAAAACGCAAAATGGATCAAAGATACAAATTCACTCATGTTCATCACGGATTCGGAGACACAGGGGAAAATCGAGGCGATCCTCAAAACGCTCGACACGTTTACCGAATCGCGGAATTTCTACATCTATAAGGTGCAGAAAGCGGGCAGGGAACAGGTAGAGCGTTCGCTGGAACAACTCGTCAAGAGTTTGAAAAGGAGTTCGGCTGATCGCGATCTGATCGACACGATTCAGACGATGCGCTACATCAAAGAAACAAATTCGTTCATTTTCACAGGGACCGATGAGTCGCTCAAGCAGTTGCGCGAGCTTCTTCCCACGTTTGATTCTGCCGTTGCCGAATACTCCCCCTCAAGTCACTTTTGGCTTTACACTCCTAAATATTTGAGTGGAAAAGAGCTCGAAGATGCAATTGAAGACCTCGAAGACAATCTCTCATCTGCTGGGCTCACAGACGAAGCGCTTCTCAACGCAATCCAATCGATGAAATGGGTCCCCTCGACCAATACTCTTTTGTTTACGGGCAGTCCCCCTTCTCTAGAACATATCGAATCGATTCTGACACTCATCGATGTTCCTTCTGGATCTCCGAGCAAAATCTTCATCTATAAGCCGAAATACATCTCAAATGAGCAAATAGAAGAGGCACTCGATGAGCTCGCTGATAAACTCGATCACAAAAATGTGACAGATCGGAATTTGGCGTCTGCCATCGACAACATGACGTGGATTTCCGAGAGCCAAACGTTTTTATTCAAGTCAGATCCAGCAACGATCGACAAAATTGAGACATTCCTCAAAGATCTCGACAATCCCAAAGAAGCCGAAGCAATCGCCAATGCCTACTATCTTTACAAACTGAAATTTGCACGGGGCGATGATGTGATCGACCAATTGGAAAAAGTGGCGAAAAATCTTCCCGAGCGCGATCCGACACAAAAGGCGATTATCGATGTGATTGATGATGCGTCGTTTTTGAAAGACACCAACTCTGTATTGCTCACGGGGGCGCAAAAAGCAGTCGAAGACGTCAAACTCCTCATCTCTCAATTTGATGTTCCCGGTACCACTCCTTCTTTGGAAAAAACTTCGTTTTTCATCTACAAACCTGTCAATGTCTCTCCCGATGAACTCGAAGAGGCGTTGAAAGAGACTGCAAACGACTTGAAAAAATCGGGACTCCTCGATCCCACGCTGCTCCAGTCGATCGACACAATGCGCGTTGTCGAACTGACCAACTCGGTTATTTTCACCGGAACACTAGAGTCTCTAGATAAAACAAAAGAAATCATCAGTACCATCGATGTCAAGGGTGAAAAAGAAGAATTGGAGAAAGGCTTTACGGGGCAGAATTTCTTCATCTACAAAGTTCGCTACGTTCCGATACAAGAACTCTTGCGCCTTCTTGGCAATGTCGCTCTCAATCTCGAAAAAGAAGGAGGAGAGAAAAATCGCGGTCTGATCAAGGCAATCAAAACTGCCAAAGAGATCAAAGAGACCAACTCTCTGCTCTTTACGGGATCTCCTGCTGTTTTAGACAAACTCCAAGAACTTCTCAAACAGCTCGACACACCAGGAGGCCTTGGAGAAGGAGAACTGGGACGCGAAGCGGGAGACTACTTGGTCTACAAGCCAGTCAATGTAAGCGGTCCTGAATTGATCGACATGATGTGCGATTTTGAGCAAAATTTGAAACAGACGGGTGTGCGCGAGACCAATCTCTTCCAAACGATTAACAACCTTAAATACATCGAACGGACTGGCTACATTCTGATTTCAGGTGATTCAAAAGCGATTGAAAAAGTGCAAGAGCTCTTGCGCAAATTCGATGTTCCAGGCCTTGGTGCTGCAGTCACCTCTCTCACACAACTCGAAACGAGCTTTTTGATCTACAAACTCCACTACCACCCCGGAGGTGAAATCCAAGACGCTTTGAAGAAAATTGGCTCTGATCTCTCTAGTTCCGATCCACAATCGGGGAGCAAACTACTCTCGGCAATCAATTCGATCCAGTGGATTAAAATCACAAATTCACTTCTTGCGACGGGATCTCCTGAAGTGTTGACCCAGTTGAAAGAGCTCATGCAAAACATCGATGTCCCCTTGCGCCAAGTATTCATCGAAGTATTGATCATCCGCACCACGATCACCAATAACCAACAGTTCGGGCTCCAATGGGGCAGCAAAGTGCAATATCTCAACCGTTTTGCGGGAGGCGTCAGCAACTTCCCCACTCCAAACCAGGGATCGAGTAGTACGGCTATTGCCCCCGCTCTTGGCAGAGTCAATGCCGTCACCACTCCCGTTCCCGGTGACATTCCCAATCCTTTTACGGTGACTAGCACAGGTACAGGTGATGTATCGACGCCCGGCGGGTTTGATTTAGGGGTGATTGGAGACATCATCCTTCACAGAGGAAAAACATTCATTTCTCTCGCATCCTTGGTCACTGCCCTTCAAGGAGACTCCGACGCGGTCATCGTGATGAACCCAAAAATCATTGCCCAGGACAATCAACAATCGACCCTTTTTGTTGGACAAAATATCCCTTTCACAGGTTCCAATGTCACCACAACTGGTGCCGTGGGCCAACAAGTTCAATCTAATATCGAATATCGCGATGTGGGCACCAATCTCACAATTACCCCCATCTTGGGAACAAATGACATCATCACCCTCGATATTTCCAGTGAAATTACGGATCAGGTAGAGAATACGACTGGACAAGGCGCTAGCCTACAAGGGCTTCAAACGACCCGTACCTCGCTCAATACACGTGTTCACGTCCCTAGCAAGCATTTTGTCGTCTTAAGTGGAATGATCTCCGATACAAAGACTCATTTCAAATCGGGCATCCCTTGTCTCGGAGGCCTTCCTGTCATCGGAGCTCTCTTTAGTGAGAACGATCGGCTAAACTCTCGTGACAACTTAATTTTCTTTCTTCGCCCCACAATCATTGATTCTATTGAAGAATATGAGAAAATCACCGAATATCAAGAGAATCTCTATAAAGAACTGGGGTCAAAACAAATTGTTAAAGAAGAAATTGACGATGCGATTGATTGGGTCAGGGACCCTGATTGCGATTAGTGCTCTCCTATTTTTTGTCTCCTGCTACCATGTTCCCAAAGATATCGAACCCAAAATCCACACGAGCATCCAAGATCGCTACCTAAAAGAACTCTCCTCTCCTTTCACTGAACTGACCACTCAAGAAAAAAATACATCCTGGGGCAGCGAGTATCTCATTGGGATCCACTTTGCCCGCAATCTCGACCTCTACCGAGCGATCACAGCCTTTCGCAGGGCCGAAATCCTATACAACGCACAGGACGCTGAACATCGCCAGCTCGAAATCCAATACGAAATCCTCCTTTGCTATTATCTCGGAGGGCGCTACGAGGAGGTCGATCAGACTTTCGGGCAAAGCGATCTTGCCAAAGTTGGCTCAGATTTCCCCGCCTATCACGATCTGCTCATCATCCTCTATGACACCTACGATCATCTCAGCGAGCCCGACAAAGCCTGTCACATCCTCGAGCTCATCAAAGAGCACTCCCCTGAGACTTATGACACTCTCGCTATTTCAACGGCGATGCGGCGCGCCGATTTCGATGCTCTCGAGTGCATCATCGCTTATCCCACTGAGCGCACCTATCTCAACAATTTACTTGATTGCTACGACCAGAAAAAAAAATCTCCCGCCACAGCCGCTGCGCTCAACGCCTTTCTTCCTGGCTCGGGCTATCTCTACCTTGGGCAAAAGCAAACAGCTGTCACCGCCTTCCTCGTCAATGGACTTTTCATCGCTTCATCGGTCTATTTTTTCAAAAATGGCCCCATCGCAGCTGGCATCGTGACGACGAGTTTTGAAGCCGGCTGGTATTTTGGGGGGATCCAAGGGGCTGCTCTGCAGGCCAAGTGCTACAACGAACGACTCTACGAGCGGATGGCCTCTCCCGAAATGAACCAAAATAAACTCTTCCCAGTATTTCAATTGAATTATGCGTTTTAAATTGTTACTTTTTCTACTTCCCCTCACCCTATTTGCCGAAGTGGGCTATGTCGAGCCTTGGGGCAAAGATGCCAAGCTAAAAGTGTCAAACAAAACACCTGAGCCGCGCAAAAAACTCTCGCCAATGGCACGTGTCGCAGAGCAAACAATCCTCTTTCATCACAATGTCCTGACGCATATCAGTGGCCCGCGCAGTCATTTCCGGCCGACCTCTTCGCAATACATGCTAGATGCGATCCGTCAGTACGGTTTTGTCAAGGGGTACATCATGGGTTGTGACAGGTTGCTGCGTGAAAACGCCGATCCTTGGGTCTATCGAACCACGCTCATCAAAGAAAATCTCTACAAATGGGATCCCCCCAAAGATTAAATCTTATTTTTCTTTCTCAACAAATGCCCTATAGGCTTGTTGAGGATGATTGGGGCGATCAGGGAATCTTAATCTGATTTTTTTTGCAATAATCATCCGTTTGAGGACATATTCTCTAATATAACGAGGACTTCTTCCTAGAATAGAAGCTATCTCATTGGCATTAAGAGATCTATTCGAGCAAAGTTCCATAATCAAATTTTGGAGCTCTTCAGAATTGGTTTTTCCTTTAAGTTCGCGGATTTTTCGCATAATTTTGTCAGGAAATTCTGAAAGAGCAGATTTTTTAGAGTCTAATGCAGAAGAAATTTGATAGCTTAACTCCCCAGGTTGGGTGGCAATATGGGGAGTTAACTCCCCAGGTTGGGTGGCAATATGGGGAGCTAGAGTGTAATAAGTCGTACTTCCTCTGCCTTTTTTCTCTAGAATTGCTTGATCTCTTAATTTCCGAAGATGCGAGCTCGCTGTTAGAGTATCGACACCATTAATGGTCCGATAGTCTGAATTTGTTATAGCTCCCATTTCTCTTAGTACAATAAGCGTTCTATACACATCTGAATTGAAGAATTGGAATTTTGCCAAAATCGGAGCCCTGAATTTTGAAGCTTCGAAGCAGCTCATATTCAAGAATATGAGCGATGGAGAAGATTCGAAAGGCATGGGTTT
>JAAKFB010000098.1 GCA_011065235.1 Chlamydiota bacterium
TCTTTTCTATCGACGCCAGAAGTAAGAAGTTGGAGCTGCATGTGGAGATTGTGCAGGGCGATGGCAGGGCATTTGGCAAAGGGGCCGCAGAGAACCGCTTTTTTGACCCGGTCGCGGTGGTCGAGACAGAGCTGTTGGATGATGAGGGTTCCCATCGACTCGCCTATGAAATGGGCGCTTTCGATATGGAGAGCATCCATGAGGGCGGCCGTGTCTTCGGCAAACATTTTGATGCTGTAGCCACCTTCAGGAGGAGATTCAGTTTGGCCAGCACCGCGGTTGTCAAAGACGATCACTTGAAAATGTTTTGAGAAAAGGTCTGTGAGCTCTATCCAGTAGAAAGAGTTTTGAGTGAAGCCACCGACGAGCAAGAGTGGATCTCCTTCTCCATGGGTCTCATAGTAGATACTGATGTCATTGGCTTTAACAAAAGGCATATATCTTCATTTTATTTGAACATGCCTTTTAGTTTATCAAAAAAAGTGCGCCTGCGAGGAGAATTGTGGCTTCCTTCAAGCTTGGCAAACTGCTTGAGGAGCTCTTTTTGCTTGTCGTCGAGCCCTACAGGGGTCTCAATGGTGACTTGAACGAGGAGGTCGCCTTTGCCACTGCCATGGACATTAGGAGCTCCTTCACTGCGGATGCTGAATACTTTTGCATTTTGAGTCCCTTCGGGGATGTTGATCCGCACTTTGCCGCCACTGGGTGTGGGCAACTCTTTTTTACAGCCAAGAGCCGCTTCAGAAAAGGTGATGGGAAGTTCGATGACAACATCATCGCCTTCGCGCTCGAAAATCTCGTGAGGACGGACTGTGATGTAGACGTAGAGATCACCTGCCAGACCGCCTCCTTCACCCGCATCGCCATAACCGGCCATGCGCAAGCGCATGCCGTTGTCGACTCCGGGAGGGATTTTAATCTGGATGTTTTGCTTTTTCTTTTCTCTGCCAGTGCCGCGACAGCTTTTGCAAGGATCGGTGATGATTTGTCCTTGTCCTTGGCAGGA
Source organism: Chlamydiota bacterium (assembly GCA_011065235.1). Lineage (GTDB taxonomy): Bacteria > Chlamydiota > Chlamydiia > Chlamydiales > Rhabdochlamydiaceae > Sacchariniichlamydia. Next base: position 1,007 of record JAAKFB010000098.1, read on the forward strand.
GGGACACACGGTGGTCATGCTGAAAAAGCCACGTGTTTGGTGGACTTGGCCCGCGCCACCACATTGCGAACAAGCTTTGATCCCGCTCGGGCTTGCTGCTCTAGAGCCGTTGCAAGTGGTGCAGTTGGCATAAGTGGTAATAGAGGCTTCTTTTTCTATGCCGCGAATCGCTTCTTCAAAGGAAATCGTAAGATTCATCCGTTTGGAAGTGCCGGGGCGCATGCCACTCGAGGAAGGGTCGGCATTAAATCCAAAAAAGGAATCAAAAATAGACTCTCTTCCGCCGCCTCCGCCGCCAAAGGCATTCATGAAGGTGTGGAGTGCTTCTTCCATGGAGGAGAAACCGCCAGCACCTGCAGGACCGCCGCCCATGCCACCTTTGAGGGCGTCGGGGCCATGCTGATCGTACATGGCTTTCTTCTGATCATCGCTGAGGACTCCGTATGCTTCGGAGATTTCTTTGAATTTTTGCTCGGATTCTTTATCGCCTGGATTTTTATCAGGATGGTACTTTAAGGCCTGTTTGCGATAGGCCTTTTTGATTTCATCTTGGGAGGCTCCCTTAGAGGTGCCTAGGGTATCATAATAGTCAGTCATGAATGAATGAACGGGTTAATTTTTTTTATGCTTGAGGGCAGCTTTGGCTTTTGCGCGGCTTTTGACAGAAGGTTTGTCATAGAAGCGGTGAGCTTTTGCAGCTTTCATAATGCCCTCTTTATCAAGTTTTTTCTTGAGAATGCGTAGAGCTTTTTCGATGGATTCACCAGCGCGGACTTTTACACTTGTCATGTATATCGATTTCCTTAAGTTACTGTTTACATCCATTCTAAGGGAGGTATTCATATTTTTCAACCCGTGGCTCTATTTTGCAACTTTTTGGGACGGAAGGTCTCGAGATATTTGCCCTCGGAGCGATTTATTTAAACAGGAAGGGGTTAAAAACCCCTTCCTGTTTAAATAAATCGCTAGTTCGACCAGCGGTCGAACGCCCCAGGGCAAATAGACGAGACAAGCAGCCTCAAAAAGTTGCAAAGTAGAGGTAAGGCTAGTAAAAAATAATTTCAACCACAGAGAGCACAGAGTACACGGAGTTTTTGTGGTATTTGCTCACGCAAATTCCACAAAAAAGCTATCGACATTTTCTTCGAAAACATCGAAGCAAAGTGAAAAAAACCCTGTACCTCCATGCTCAATTATAATCCGAAGCTTAGCATGACACCAGAGAGATTTGGATTGACGGCTTGGAGTAATTCATCAAATTTTTCCAGGCTAATATTGACTCTTCCTCGCTCGTAACGGCCATAGGCATTTGGAGATTCAGATCCTAATCGCCTTGAAACCTGTCTGACTGAAAGGCCGCTTTCTTCTCGTTGTTTAATCAGTGCTAGAGAAAGTAAAATTTTTCTATCCGAACAGGTGACTCCAACTATACCCTGTTTATGCTCAATAACGGCTATCTTTGTTTTGCAGTCAAAATAACTAAAAATCAATAATTCCATAGCATCTTTTAACATTGCTAATGCTTCTTTTTTAGTATGTCCTTGAGTGATCACACACAAAGATGGAGCTTCAATTACCCACTTAGGACGACCTTCTGTTTTCCATACTTTTCCACGAAATTCCATAATAATTACCCCTTAAATTTTATTTTCCTCTGCTTTTTTTATAATAGATTTTGCTGTTCTTTCGTTCACTTCTCTGTGCCTGGGGATAGGAGTTTTAATATCGCCATTTGTCCAAATGTCATGATTTCCTCCATTTCTCTCAAGCCGCCAACCGCACTTTTTCAGTTTTTTTTCGATATCTTTTTTCTTCATAATTTTCATTGTACACGATTAGGTGTACAGACTTCAAGTGTTTTCTATGGCTTTTAGCGGAGATAGGTGAGTGTGAGGGAGTTTGCATCTAAAGTTTTTCCTTGGGTCCACTGCTCATGGACGTAGAGGGCGACCCAATCGAGGTTGGGCTCTGGAGGGAGAAAACCATCCCCTACGATAAAATCCATGCCTGTGAGGTCGAGGTCTGCGGGGGCGATCAGCTGGGGAGGGCTGATTATGGGGACTTGCCCTTTTCGCACCTCTCCGGTCAAGATGAAAAGCTGTCCCATTTTGGCATCTCCCACAAAGACAAAGTGTCCTTCATAGCCAGGGGGCAAAAAGGCGAGAGGAGAGGGGAATTCGATGAGGGGGAGGTCTTTTGCAAAAGCAAGCGTTTTGGCAATGGTAGCGGCTGCGCGTACTCCCATATAGGAACCGGGGCCGGTGCCAACGGCGATAAGATCCAGCTCTTCTAAATCGCAAAAATTTTCTAGAGCGGGGAATAGGGGCTCTGAGAGCTGTTTGATGATTTTTTGACCCCTCATCTGACCGAGCAGGGGAGAAGGATAGCTTTTGTCTAAAATCAGGGCGTTCATGCAAATAGAATAGCACAATTGCGGTATTTTTCTAGAGCTGTTAGACTCTGGGGGTTTAAACCCGAAGACTGCTGCCTTTTTTTCCTTTAGGCGTTAGCGAGGGGCTCAGATACAAGATTCTCGAGGAAGCCAAGGTTAGAATACACCTTGGCGACAAGCGAAGCGCAGTAGATGAGTTCTGCAGATAGCCTAGAGGAAAAAAAGGCAGCAGTCTCGGGTTAAAGGGGGCTCATTTGGCTAAAAAGAAAAATTCATCCGCAGGCGATACTCTCGATAAGGCCGTCAAAAAGGCTGTGCGCGGCTCTAAGAAAAAGAAGGAAAGGGAACCGGAAGAAGTTTTTGACCCAAAAGAGCTTTTTTTAATTCCTCTATCCAAGCGTCCTTTTTTTCCAGGAATGGCGGCACCACTTGTGATCGAGCCGGGAATCTATTACGAAATGCTCAAGCAAATAGCTGAGACTGAGCACAAGATGATGGGCCTTTTTCTGACGAAACAAGAAGAGGTCAATATTTACGATCTCGGGATTGATGATTACTATCCGGTTGGGGTGTCGGCGAAAATTTTGCGGATCATTCCCATGGAGCAAGGAGGCGCTCAGGTCATCTTGAACATGGAAAATCGGGTCAAAATTGAAAAACCTTTGAAGAAAGGAAAATTATTGGCAGCCAAGGTGTCTTATCAAAAAGATCCCCCAGCGAAAAAGCTCCCCAAAGCACTCAAAGCTTATTCGATTAGCATCATCACAACGATTAATGACTTGCTCAAGCTCAATCCACTTTTCAAAGAAGAGTTGCAGGTGTTTTTGAGCCACTCGGACTTCACGGATCCGGGAAAACTTGCCGATTTTGCAGTTGCATTGACAACGGCGTCTCGTGAGGATTTGCAAGGGGTTTTAGAGTCATTTGACTTGCACGACCGGATTGGAAAAGCACTGATCCTTCTCAAACAAGAGCTTGATCTATCTAAATTGCAAAGTAGCATCAATCAAAAGATTGAAGTGACGATTTCTAAGACGCAACGGGAATTTGTCTTAAAAGAACAGCTCAAGACGATCAAAAAAGAGCTTGGTTTAGAAAAAGATGACAAGTCGGTTGACATTGAGAAATTTATGGAGCGGCTTGCGGAGCGAAAAGTCCCCGATGATGTGATGGACGTGATTCAAGACGAATTGGAAAAACTAAATGTCTTGGAAGTGCAGTCTGCAGAATATGCGGTGTGTCGCAATTACCTCGATTGGCTGACGATTGTCCCTTGGGGGATTTTTAGTGGTGGGATTGGAACGGATAAGCAGCATAATCTCAAACATGCGGAAAAAATTCTCAAAGAAGATCACCACGGTCTTGAAGACATCAAACAGCGGATTTTAGAGTTCATAGCTGTTGGAAAGCTCTCGGGTGGTGTCAAGGGAAGCATCATCTGCTTGATCGGACCTCCAGGTGTTGGAAAAACGAGTATTGGCAAGAGCGTTGCGCGGGCACTCGATCGGAAATTTTATCGCTTTTCTGTCGGAGGGATGCGCGACGAGGCAGAAATCAAAGGGCATAGAAGGACCTATATCGGCGCCATGCCGGGGAAAATTGTTCAAGCGCTGAAACAAGCGCAGGTGATGAATCCGGTGATCATGCTCGATGAGGTGGACAAGATGGGGGCGAGTTTTCAAGGGGACCCCGCATCAGCCCTTCTCGAAGCGCTCGATCCCGAACAAAACAAAGATTTCCTCGATCACTATCTCGATGTGCGCGTCGATTTGTCGAACGTTTTGTTCATTTTGACGGCCAATGTTCTCGATAGCATTCCAGAACCGTTGCGCGATCGGATGGAGATTTTGCGTCTTTCGGGCTACATCATGGAAGAAAAGGTCGAAATCGCCAAAAAATTTCTCATCCCACGCAATCGGAAAGAAATGGGGCTCAAGGCGTCGAATGTGACATTTGACACAAGCTCTTTGAAGCAAATCATCAATGGTTATGCTCGAGAAGCGGGGGTGCGTGCGCTTGAAAAATACATCAAAAAAATCATGCGCAAAGTGGCGATTAAAATCGTCCGAGAAGACGAAAAGAAAAAAAGAAAGACGGTGCGCAAGGAAGAAAAGGTCAGCGAGAAATCCCTGAAGGAATTTCTCGGCAAACCCTTGTTTACAAGTGATCGCTTTTTCAAAAAAACGCCGGTTGGCGTTGCGATGGGACTGGCTTGGACCTCTCTTGGAGGTGCGACGCTCTACGTGGAGGTAATTGAAGTTCCTGGGGAAAAAACGCTCATGAAGTTGACGGGCCAAATGGGCGATGTGATGAAAGAGTCTTCTGAAATCGCCTGGAATTACGTCCACAGCTCCATCGATCAATTTGCTCCAAAAGTGACGTTTTTTGAGAAGCGTCAAGTGCATTTGCATATTCCCGAGGGAGCGACTCCTAAAGATGGTCCTTCTGCGGGGATCACAATGGCGACAGCGCTTTATTCTCTTTTGATGCAAAAACCAATCAAAAACGACTTGGGAATGACAGGGGAATTGACTTTGACAGGAAAGGTTTTGCCCATTGGTGGAGTGAAGGAAAAAGTGATCGCAGCGCGCCGCTCGAAGCTCAAAACCCTCATTTTCCCCAAAGATAATGAGCGCGATATTGAAGAGCTTCCTCCTTACATCAGAAAAGGCTTCGATTTCCATTTTGTGGATCAATACGAGGAGGTCTTCCGTGTCGCTTTTAGAAGTCATTGAAAGCAAATCTGTGGCACCTGAAAATCTCGAAGCATTTCGCGCTAGTGTGAAAGAGGAAGGCAAGACGCTGGCCACGATCAATGGGAGTTTCGATCTTTTGCATCCCGGACACCTAGAAATGCTCTATGAAGCTTCCCTGCAAGCCGATGTGCTCCTGGTTCTTCTCAATACCGATCGGTCCATTCAAGTGAATAAAGGGCCCCAGCGTCCGATCAATCCGCTACATGTGCGTCTTACGCACATCGCATCTCTTGCTTGGGTAGGCCATGTGAGCTGGTTTGATGAAGAAGATCCCAGAGCAGTACTTGAGAGGATCAAGCCTGATGTGCATGTCAATGGCAGCGAATATGGGGAAGATTGCATTGAAGCACAAGTCGTCAAGCGCTATGGTGGAAAAATCTACATTGTGAACCTGGTTGAGGGATTTTCCTCCACTAATTTAATTGAGAAGATTCAATCGCTATGCGTTTAATCGGGACCGTTGAAAATGAAAAGCAAGCCTTTGTCTTCTACTCATTTTTGTTAAATGAGGGGATTCATTGCACATATG
>JAAKFB010000099.1 GCA_011065235.1 Chlamydiota bacterium
TGTTTTTTTTCGCCAAACATTTGAGAAAATCCGATATGATCTTGCTCTCTCAATTCTTTTTGAAACTGGATCAAAAACTCTTGTAATTTTTTTTCTTGAGAGCTTTCAGCTTGCTTGAATGTTACATCGATGAGAGCTTGGACCTGTTCAAAAGTTGGCGAAGGGGAAGAACTAGTTGCGTTATTATTTGATGATAAAGAGTGCCGCCGGAGTTCATTTTCGATGAACTCCGCGCACTTTTGATAGCCTTGCTTTGCCGCTGATTGCGCAGGAGTTTCGCCCTCTTTGTTCTCAATGTCGAAACGAGCTCCTCCTCCAGCCAGCAGTTTTAGGGATTCCATATGACAATGCCGAGCAGCAAAATGCGCGGGAGTGCAGCCATCTTTATCTGCAGCATTGAAATCCACTTTCTTTTCGACTAGAAACTTCAGGGAGTCTAAATGCCCATTCCAAGCTGCACAATGCGCGGGAGTTAGACCGTCTTTGTCTGCAGCATCGAGATTTGCTCCGTTTTCACCAAGAAACTCTAAGTACCCTAAAGTCTGTTCCCGGGCCGCTATATGCGCGGGAGTTCGGCTATCTTCGTCTGGGATATCTATACGAGCATTATTCTCTACTAGTACCCTTAGGCAGTCTTTATGACCATCATAAGCTGCAAAGTGAGCAGGGGTCCAGCCACTTTTGTCTTTAGTGTCTAGAATGGCTCGATTTTTTGCGAGAAACTCCAAACAGTCCCTATGTCCATGCTTAATCGCATAATGCACGGGAGTCGAGCCTTGTTTGTCTTTAGCGTCGAGTTTGGCTCCATTTTGAGTCAGAAACCTCAAACAATTTTCGTGTCCGTTTTGAGCTGCTAAATGCGCTGGAGTTAATCCTTCATTCTCTCTGGCATCAATAGGAGCTCCCTTCTCCACAAGAAATTGCAGGCATTCTAGCTTCCCATTCATAGCCGCGCCATGCGCGAGAGTCCAGCCATTATTGTCTGCGAGATCGACTCCATTTTCTGCCAGTGCTTTCAAGCAGTCTATATGTCCTTTGTAGGCAGCTAAATGTGCTGGAGTGCAGCCATCTTTGTCTTCAGCATTAAAATCTGTTTTTATTAGGACTCGGACTAAGAACCTCAGAGAGTTTAAACTGTTACTAAAAGCAGCAAAATGCGCTGGAGTCCAGCTATCGTTGTCTGCGGCATCGAGCTTGACTCCTTTTCCTGCAAGAAACTTCAAGCAATCCACTTCGTTAAATCTAGCCGCGTGATGCACAAGTGTTTTGCCATCATTGTCTGCGGCATTGAGGTTGACTTTTTTTTCAGCTAGAAACTTCAGACAGTCTATGCGTCCTGATTGGGTAGCTAAATGTGCAGGAGTTTCACCTTCTGTGCCTGCAACATCAAGATTGACTCCCTTTTGAGCCAGAAACTTCAGACAATCTATACGTCCTTTTTTAGCTGCTAAATGCGCTGGAGTTAAACCTTCTGTGTCTACGGCATCAAGAGGAGCTCTCATTTTCGTAAGGAATTCCAGGCACCCTAGCTCCCCATTCATTGCTGCTATATGCGCAAGAGTCCAGCCATTTATGTCGGTACCATTGAAAGGCTCTTCATTTACAGCCAGCACTTCCAAGCATTCCACGTTTCCATACCAAGTTGCATAATGCGCAGGAGTTTCGCCTGCTTGGTTTGTACTAGAGGAGAGTTTTTTTGCAGCCAGAAACTCCAGGCAGTCTTCCTGTCCATTTTGAGCTGCATAATGTGCGGGAGTTAAACTACTTTTGTCTGCAGTGTTGAGATCTGCTCCATTTTCAGCCAGGATCTTCAGGCAGTCTTCATGTCCGTTTTGAGCCGCACAATGTGCAGGAGTTAGACCAGAATTGTTTTCAGCATTGAGCTGGGTCTTCTGATCAATTAGAAACTTCAGACATTTTGCATGTCCTTTCCAAGCCGCATAATGTGTGGGTGTTGTGCCTTCTTTGTCTGCAATATCGAGAGGGATGCTGTTTTCAGCAAATAGTTTCAGGCAGCCTATATGTCCATTTTGAGCAGCAAGATGCGCGGGTGTGCATCCTTTTTTGTCTACAGCATCGAGCTTGACTCTTCTAGTTGAGGCCAGTTCTCTCAGGCAGCCTTCGCACCCGTTTTGAGCCGCTATAAATGCGAGAGTTGCGCCCTCTTTACTTGCAGCATCAAGATCCGCTCCCTTATCAATCAGTAACTTCAAACAGTTCGCATTCCCTTTCCAAGTTGCCGAATGTGCAGGAGTATAACCATCTATGTCTGCAACATCGAGATCAGCTCCCTCTTCAATCAGCAAACTCAGGCAGTCTATATGCCCATGGTAAGCTGCATAATGCGCGGGAGTCCTGCCATCCATGTTTGCAACATCGAGATCGGCTCCTTGATTAATCAAGGTTTGTAACTGCTCAATATCTCCGTAGTCTGCTGCATAATGAAGAGGAGTTTTTCCAGGTGTTTTTCCTAGGTTGGGCTCTGCTACAAAATGCTCCGCTGTTATCTTGAGGATGTTTCCATCAATTAGAGGCTGATAACCATTGCTAAGCAAATGCTCGATAGCCCTGATCAATGAGAAGTTTTTAGGGGCTTCAGCAGGAAGAACACACCGGGTCAGTTCTTGGATTTTCTGATTAGTGCTTTTATCGTAAACAGAGGCAATGAGTCCCTTATTTCTAGTTGAAAATACAAAATCATACGCATTCCCCTTGTATGAAACCTGTGATGTACTCATTTGCGCCTCCTTTTGAGCTGATTAAGTCCTTATTTTTTTCTGGAAATTGTAAGCTTATAAATTTTTATGTCAAAGTTATATTTAGAAGCTGTTCGAGAGCTCTTCAGAGCTTGTTCTGGTCACCAAATGCCTCCCTGGAAAAAATCTCAAAACATTCTCTTACGGGTGGCCTCATATGCAGTAAATGTAATTTTAAACGCCCTCTAAAATAGGGGCAAAAAGTATAATGGATGGCATGAAATATTTTCTAGTGGATTCAGGGAATCAAAAAAAGTTTGAGAAGTTTGGAGAAGTGGGCATCGTCCGGCCTTGTAGCCAAGCATTGTGGACACCCCGTTTAGAAAAATGGGATGCCGAAGCCCATTTTACACGAGAATCAGAATACGGCTGGGAAGGAGATATCCCCGACTTTTGGGTGATTGAACACGACGGGCTGAAGTTCAATATTGCTCCAACGGATTTTGGTCATTTGGGAATTTTTCCCGAGCACAGCTTTCTCTGGAAATGGGCGGCTGATTTGGTGAAGAAGGGCTCGCGCATCTTGAATGTTTTTGCCTACTCGGGAGGAGCAACGCTTGCTTTTGCTCGTGCAGGCGCTGAAGTGTGCCATGTCGACGCCTCGCAGGGAATGGTGAATTGTGCACGGGAAAATGCAGAGCTCAATGATCTGCAAGATTGTCCCATTCGTTGGATTGTCGACGATGCAATCAAGTTTTTGAAGAGGGAAGTGCGCAGAGGACGTCGCTATGACGGAATCCTTCTCGATCCGCCGAGTTTTGGGCGAGGGGCAAAGGGAGAAGTCTTCAAAATAGAACGAGATATTCGTGAGCTATTGGAGCTGTGTAAACAACTCTTGAGCGACACTCCTCTTTTCTTATCTTGCTCGAATCATACAAGCGGCATGTCACCTACTGTGATGCAGTATCTCTTGGAAGAGCTCTTTGCAGGAAAAGTAGAGGCTGGAGAGTTACTGCTCGAAGCAAAAGAGGGAAAGTCGATCCCTACTGGAACCTATGCTAGGTGGACTCCGTGAAATTGACGAGTTTGCAAAATCCTCAGGTGAAGGAGGCTGTCAAACTCCAAAATCGGCGCAGGCGCGATGAAACCTCGCTGTTTTTGATCGAAGGGTACCGCGAGCTTAGGCGGGCTGTCGATGGAGGAATCACGATTCAAAAGCTCTTCATCTGTCCGCAGCTTTTTTTGGGTGAAAATGAAGATATTCTCATCGGTGAAATCGAATCCCTTGGGGGAGCAGTCTTTGATTGTACACTTTCCGTATTTGAAAAACTTTCCTACCGAGATCGCCCCGATGGCTTGATTGCTATTGGTGTTCAAATGCGACAAGTATTGGGCGCTCTACAGCTGAGTGATAATCCGCTTCTCGTGATTGCAGAGGGGATTGAAAAACCGGGAAACTTGGGTTCCATCATGCGCTCTGCAGATGGAGTCGGCGCCGATGCAGTGATCGTGTGCGATCGGTGCACCGATATTTACAATCCCAATGTTGTCCGCGCCAGCGTGGGAACTCTTTTCACTCTTCCCGTTGTTGAAGCAAAGGGATCAGAGGTCTTTTCATGGCTGCAAGATCACAAAATTCAGGTGGTAGCCACATCGCCCGCTGCCAAGATCGAATATACCGAAGCAGACATGCGCAATGGCGTTGCCATCGTGGTGGGAACAGAGCAATTGGGGCTCTCTGAGATGTGGCTCAGTGCATCCGATACCCAAGTCTCAATTCCGATGAAAGGGGTAGCCGACTCACTTAATGTCGCAACAGCGACAACGCTTCTTCTCTATGAAGTGCTACGTCAACGCAAACAGGGATATCCTCTTGGAACCGATTTACTGCGATAATCATCTTCTCGTGTTGGAAAAGCCCGCAGGCATTGCGACGCAACCCGATTTTCATGAAATTGCCAAAGCATGGGTGAAAGCGAAATTCAACAAGCCCGGCAATGTCTTTTTAGAGCCGATCCATCGCCTTGACAAGCCAGCATCGGGTCTCGTTCTTTTTGCTCGGACGAGCAAGGCGCTCTCGCGCCTCAATGAGGCAATGCGCGAGCGCAAAATGCAGAAATTTTATCTCGCAAAAGTAGAAGGTCATACAGAGGAAGAAGGGGTTCTCGAACATTTTTTGGTTCATGGAGATTTTCGTGCACATGTCGATCCCTCGGGGAAAAAGGCAGTTTTGCGTTTCCGCATTTTGAAGAAAACCGCCCATCATTCACTTGTGGAAATTGAGCTCGAAACGGGGCGCTATCATCAAATCCGTGTACAATTTGCAGCAATTGGCCATCCGATTGTAGGAGATATTAAATATGGCAGCTCAGAAAAAAAGGGAACAATCGCCTTGCATCACCATTGCATGAAGATTTCTCATCCTACGACGGCAGAAGAGCTCACATTTCAATCTCAGGCCGCGTTTTCTTCTTGACCAGCCAAATCACGAATCCCAATCCAATCAGCGCGGTGACTAAAGCCAATACGTTAATCGCCCAAAATCCATTGATGTAGGAAGTTAAAAAGCTCTGTTCGATAAAAGCTTGTCCTTGCTTGGACAAGGTCTTCAATTTCTCTAGTGCTTCAGGAGTTTTTGAAAGGAGCCCCTGAAATTCTTTGGCAGAGAGTTGGACTGTTTCTGTATTGAGCTTGAGATCTTCGGAAAATTGAGTGCCCTGAACATTGAGAAACACAGAGCCAAGAATGGCAAGGCCAATCGTCGCTCCAAATTGACGGAGCATGGAGATCGTTCCTGTCGTGAGTCCCCGTCTTTCTGGGGCAATTTCTGCCATTGCTGTCGTGAAGCTAGGAGTGAGAACAAGAGGGATCCCAAAACCAAAAGGAATAATTGCAGAAAGCAAGATGAGAGTGCTGTGGGTTTCTAAGTTTTGTAAAAACCAAAAGAGTGAGATGGCTATGCAGAGAAAACCGATGATCATGGGCAACCTAGGGCCTCGTTTGTCCATCAAATGTCCTCCAAAAGGAGCTGCGATCATGACGGGAAGATTGGAAAGCAAACTCAATGCACCCGCTTGTGCAGGGGAATAGTGGAAAACATTTTGAAAATAGATCGCCCAAAATACGGTGACCATAACCACAAATTGGACACAAAAAATGGCGATATTACAGCCGATAAAAGTGGAACTTTTAAACAGAGAAAAATTGATATAGGGATCTTCCACTTTACGGTCGACTTTCCAAAGGAGAAATAGAAGAAAAATTCCGAGGGTTCCCAATCCAATGGTCCAGGGGGAGAGCCATCCCCAATTTTTTGTCTCCATCAGAGCGACGATGATAGCCGAAATTCCAATACTCGAGGTGAGAAAGCCGATGATGTCAAAATAGCGATAATGGGACTCAGATTTCTGAACGGAAAATAGGGTGAGCAAAAATCCAATTACGGCAATCGGAAGGTTGATCCAAAAGACTAGACGCCAGGAAAGATATTCGGAAAAAACTCCTCCAATAAAAGGGCCAAGTGCCAGGAAAATCGATCCAATACTCACGTAAAGACCCATGGCTTTTCCCCTTTGCTCGGGGGGAAAGGCATTAAAAATGATCGAAGTCGAAGTGGGAATGATCATCGCACCTCCCACACCTTGAATCATCCGAGAGACGATGAACCACCATTGGGAATAGCTGAGTCCGCAAAGCGCCGATCCAAGAGCAAAGATAAGGAGGCCCCAGCAAAAGATTTTCCGATGGCCATAGCGATCACCAAATCGCCCTCCTGCCATGAGAAAAATCGTCAGTGCGAGGGTATAAGCATTGATGATCCACTGGAGTCCCAATTCAGAGATGTTGAGATCGCGTTGAATGGTGGGCAATGCGACCGGCAATACTGTGATATCAATGAAGCTCATCGAAATACAGCTAGATACAGCGGTTA